>WAMH01000165.1 GCA_015522395.1 Thermococcus sp.
GTCCTTGGAACGAGCGTCACCAAGTTCTTCGACGTCGAGATTGGAAAGACCGGTCTCACCGAGGCGGAGGCCATGAAGGAGGGCTACGACGTCAGGACCGCTTTCATAAAGGCCGGAACGAGGCCCCACTACTACCCCGGTTCGAGGCCGATATGGCTGAAAGGAGTTGTTGACAACGAGACGAACAGGCTCCTCGGCGTTCAGGCCGTCGGTGCCGAAATCCTTCCGAGGATAGACACCGCCGCGGCGATGCTCACAGCGGGCTTCACCACGAAGGATGCCTTCTTCACCGACCTGGCCTACGCGCCGCCCTTCGCCCCGGTCTGGGACCCGCTGATAGTTCTGGCAAGGGTTCTGAAGTTCTGAATGCTTTTCCATTTCTCCCCCGCTACTTTCTCATTAGCGCCAGCTCCCCCCGAGGAGAACAAGCCCGAGACCGAAGGCACCGCCAAAGCCAACCCCCGATATAAGCGCCCCGCTCAGGGCGCTCCCGGTGATGTAGCCCGCTGAGCTGATCACGTTGTAAGTCCCCATCGCGCTGCCTTTCTCCTTCTCCCCGGCCTTCTCGCTCACTATTGCAGTCGAGGAGACGCCTATGAACGTCCAAGAATAGCCCGCCAGAGCGTAGGACGTAAGGGCGAGCGGAAGGAGCACCGGAGAAACGAAAAGGCCCATCATCACCGTGACGACGGCTCCGGCGCGGAGGAGAAGGCCCTTCCTGAGGGTGCCCCCTTTATTCTCCCCCATGTTCATGCTCACGCAGGTGTAGTTGAGGGCCGCCACGGCGGAGTTCGCTATGAGCGCGAGGTAGACCATCTCCCTGCCGAAGCCTCTCTCCGTGAGGAGGACCGGCATCTGGGGGAAGTACAGGCCGGCGGAGACCCAGAACAGGAAGAACGCCAGGTAGAACCACCTCAACTCCCTCGGCAGGCTGAAGTTGGTGTGGAGGATGAAGCTCGGGAAGTAGCGGGCCTTTTCGACGACGTAGTTCCCGAACGCAGCTATAGAGCGCCTGTTAATGTACACCGGGGCTTCCCTCATCATAGCCTTGCCCATGAATATCGAGGGGACGCTGATTGCTGCGAAGGTTAGGAGCAGCTGGGGTATCGTCAGGAAGCGCGAGAGGAAAAAGCCGAGGACAAGTCCCAGAACCCAGCCCCAGCCGCTTATCTCGTTGAACTTCCCTATCCCGTAGTCCCAGCTGTGCTTCCTGACGCTCCTCAGGACGAGGGCTATCGGGACGGAGAGCGTTGATGCCAAGAAGAACGCGTAGACGGTGTTGAGGGCTATCAGCTGAACAGGAGTCTTTACGAACGCCATCAGCGCGAGGAAAACCGGAACGCTGGCGAAGCCGAGGAGTATGAAGGGCTTCCTCCTCAGCGTCCTGTCGCTTAGCCTGCCCCAGAAGAGTGCCCCGAGCATCGAGGCTAAGCTGGCCAGGGCAAAGGTCAGACCGACAGTCGAGGCGCTCCCCCCGAGTTCGAGGAGGTAGAGGCTCACCAGGACGGAGCTTCCACCGGTGGCCACCTTGAAGGGCACGAAGGAGTAAAACCACCTCGGGATGGATGGTATGTAGCGGTAGCGGTTGGCCACCGTGGCGTTCCTAACGGCCACAGTCACTCTTTGACTCATTTTCTCACCTTGAAGGCCTTCCGGGTCGGTTTTGATTTAAAAAGGTTCCTGGAGGAGTCGGGCCTGCGATGAACATTGGTGTTCACAGAAAGGAAAAGTTTAATTAACTCGTTGGACTATCCCCGCCGATGTGCGAGTACACCTACGAGAACGGGCAGAAGTGCAGGCTGAAGCCCCTTGAAGGCTCGAAGTACTGTCCTCTCCACATTCCCTACGAGGAGGGCGAAAAGCTCTTTGGGGAGAGGATAAAGGAACTCAAGGCTCAGAAGTTCGAGGAGAGGCTCAAAGCAGGCCAGACGTACTTTGAGGGGGTTTACCTCTACGACGTCAGAATAACGGGGATGAAGCTCGAGAAGCCCATAGTATTCAAAAAGTCCCGGATAAAGACGATAATCATCGATTCAGTCACCACAACCGGGATAACCTTTCACGACTCCCACGTTGGTAGGATAATCGTCTTCGACAGCGAGGTCGGCACTTTCCTGCTCAACCGCTCCACGGTGTTCGGGCTCAACCTTCTTCGCCTCAGGTTCTCGAACGCGGTCTACGTCAGGAACTCAAGCGTCCGCTACATCATGATAAACTCCACCGAGTACACCAGAAACGGCGGGAACAGGGAGGAGGAGTACGGGGAGAAGGGTTCCACAGGAAGGATGGAGCTGAGTGGCTTAAAGGACGTCAGGAGAATAGGGATAAACGTCTCCTACCCCCTGCTCAGGAGGATACTCCAGGAACACGGCCTCAACGTCTCGACTTCGAAGAGGAGCGTCAAGGCAACCACGCTCGTTCTCAGAGAGATCGACTTCGACCGCCTGGCCCGCTTCAAACGACAGGTTCGTCTGAGCGTTCGCAGGTTCCACGGAGCGCTTGTAATGGAGGACATAGACATCTTCGGGCACGCTGAAATCGTCGGGAGCTGGCTCAGAAACCCGGAGTTCATCCACACAAAAGTCGTGGGAAACATGGTATTCAGGAGGACAAGCTTTCACGGGGACTTCACATGGAGATCGACGTTCCTGCCCAGCCTTCCGGTGGAGCTGAGCGTTGAAGGCTTCGTCGAGGTGGAGGACTGCCACTTTGACAGCCCCAGAACGGCCGAGGTGTTCTATAGAATAGCGAGGATAAGCTGGGAGAAGAACGGCGACTTTGATAGGGCCGACGAGTACTATTACCGCGAGATGGTGGTAAAGAGGGACTCCCGCACCTCAGGGAGAGCAAAAGGTATCCGCTCTCTCATTTTGAAGGCGGAGATTCTCTTCGAGTGGCTCTTCGCGGACTTGACCTGCAAGTACGGAACGGACTGGAAGAGACCAATACTCATCTGGCTCGCCGCGGTCAACGCTTTCTTCCCGGTTCTGTTTCTCGCGACGGAGAGCGTTAGGGGCCTGTCCGCGTCCCTGAGTTTGCTGGACTACGAGTACTTCAGCGTGGTAACGGCAACGACGCTCGGCTACGGCGACTACCACCCGGTTGGCATCGGCAGGGCCATAGCCTCGATCGAGGCTCTCTTCGGAATGTTCATGTGGGCCGTCTTTCTGACGGTCTTCGCGAGGAAGTACATGAGGTGAAACCTTTAAGTTCTTCCCGCCTATTCTCCCCGGCGGTGAAGATGGGTCGCAGGGTAGGATTCATAATCAACCCTATAGCTGGAATGGGCGGAAGGGTCGCCCTCAAGGGAACGGACGGTGTCGTAGAGGAAGCCATAAGACGAGGTGCCAGACCGATAGCGGAAGACGTTGCAAGGCTCTTCCTGCGGGAGCTTGAGGGATACGCGGAATCAAAAGACGTCGAGTTCATCACAGGACCCGGCCCACTGGGCGAGGACGTTTTGAGGGAGTTCGGCTTCGCCTTTGAGGTCCTGCGGCACAGAAAGGTGGCCTACAAAAAGGTGGGGGACGTTGAGATCCCCGACACAACAGCTGAAGACACGAGGGAACTCGGGGGGAGAATGCTCGGGAAGGCCGATATAATCGTCTTCGCCGGCGGGGACGGAACCGCGAGGGACGTTTTCAGCGCAGTTGGAAAGAAAATTCCCATCCTCGGCGTTCCGACTGGGGTTAAGATGTTCTCCGGAGTGTTTGCCTTCTCCCCGGAGGACGCCGCCCGCCTGCTGATCGAGTTCATAAGGGGAAACGCCAGGATTGTCGAGCGGGACGTCATGGACCTCGATGAGGAGGCCTTCAGGCACGACGAGGTGAAGCCGAGGCACTTCGGAAAGGCCTTAACCCCCTACGCGGAGCTTCTCCTACAGGGGGCCAAAGAGCCCACTAAGACGGACGAAGCTGAGGACGTTCGGGCGACGGTTGAGGCCCTCGCTGAGGAACTTGAGGATGGGATTTACTTCCTTGGAGCCGGTTCGACCGTTAAAGCCCTTAAAGACATTCTCGGCATAGATGGAACGCTTCTCGGCGTTGACGTTGTCGAGATAAAGAACAGAAGGGCAAGGCTTCTCGTGAAGGATGCCGCCGAGAAGGACCTCCTCCGCTTCGTTGACCGGAGCCCCAAGGTGATCGTGACGGTCATCGGGGGCCTGGGCTTCCTCTTCGGCAGGGGAAACCAGCAGTTCTCGGCCAAGGTCCTGAGGGGCATCCCGAAGGAGAACATAATCGTGGTTGCCGCTTCCTCAAAGGTAGCAAAGGGCATAGTACGGGTCTACACAGGCGACAGGGAGGTCGATGAGAAGCTCAGGGGGTACATTAAAGTCCGCGTGAGCCCGTGGATGGAGAAGATGGTAAGGGTGGTTTAGAAAACCGTTTATACCCCCTCCCCTTATTTCCTTCGGTGATGGTATGAAGTACTCCCGTATAGCGGTTCGCCTCCTTGAGAGTGAGGGAGAGGACGTTTTCTATGACCCCGTCTACCACGGCAGAACCCTGAGGGTCTTCGGGATGGACGACTACCCTCTGGTCGTCCTGAGGTACATCGTCGGAGAGTACAGGCGAATTGGCTACTCGGCGGTGGTCTTCGACACGACGGGAAAATTCCCGAGGGAGGGCTTTGACACGGTCCTCTCCATAGAGGATGGGAAGGGGACGGGCCTCGACCCCATACGGATGTCAGCTGAGGGCCACTTCGATCCCTACACTGCCGCCACCATAGTCCAGACCCTCTACGGCCTCGACAGGACTTTAACGGACAGGCTCTACTCCGACATCCTTAGGGGGAAGATAAAGAGCGTCCCCGAGGCGGCGAATGCTGGAGAGAAGTACTCCGAGGTTATCCTGGAGAGCTACACACCGCTCGACGAGGCATTCTACTCGGGGGAGAGTCCAGAAACTGGAAAGAGCATTCTGGTTGATCTGGGGAGGGCCTATAACTCCACCCTCGTCGGTATGGCTTTTCTGATCCTGGCGGCAGCCTTTGAGAAGCGCAGGGAGACGGTCATTGGAATATTCGACGGCGCAGTTTTAGGATACACCACTGCGGGAGGTGCGGCATTGCCGCTACTCACCAAGCCCATGAGAAGGCGCGTTACTGTGGTGGCAACCCAGTACGCGGTTGACTCGATGCTCAACCTCTCGGGCTCGGCGCTTCTGCTCTACCATGATCCGGACGTTCAGGGGCTCGTTTACGAGTCCAACGGCGTTCCTCCAGGCCCTTCTAGAAGGTTCGTGGGGAAGGGGGAGGGTGCGTTTATAAAACACACCCCTGAGACCGTTGAGGTGCACTTCGGAGAACTAATAAGGGAGGAATGACGACAAAGGTTTTAACGGACTGATGTCAACTTAACATGGGGGAAGAACATGGTCTACTACGTTCACGCAACCACACCGGTTATCTTCGGCGCACTCATGGTGATCTACTACTTCTCGATACCCCTGGCTCTGATCTTCTGGTATGCCCGAAGCAGGGCTTACATCAAGAAGGATGACTACAAGCTGGGGCGGCTCGCCGCATACCTGCTCATCTCCCTCGTCCTGACGTCATACGCCTCGTACAAGATGACCTCGATATACCTCTCCATCCACTCACCCTCGGACGGGGCGTTCTGCATGACCTCCTCCTGCGTTCTCTCCTCGGATCCAATAACCTACTACCACGTGAACACCACGGACCTTGAGAGGCTCGGCCTACCGTCCCTTGGCCCCATGATGGTGTACAGAGTTTACGATAAGGGACTGAACGCAACCGGCGGTTTGCCAGTGAGAATGAACTACGTTGCAGTGGTCCGTCCTCTCGTAATCCTGCCCGGGACGGAGGTGAACGTCTACTACCTCAAGGGGACCACCGCGGAATCCCGGGAGAGGTTTTTCATATTCTGGCCCCTCTCGCCCGGGGGAGTTCTAACGAAGAAACTAGGGACCGTCTTTACAGTCATCATCGTCACCGGTGGGAACGGGCCGGGCGCCTGATCCGGTTAGTACTTTTGTTTAACATCTCTCTTAAAACACCCCTTTCCATTTTCCCGAAAATTTATTAGGCCCAATGTACAAATAGTTCTGGCGATGTCCATGTATGGAAACTGGGGTAAATTTCTGCGCGTGAACCTCTCCACAGGGGAGGTTAAGGTTGAGGAGTACGATGAGGAGCTGGCCAAGAAGTGGCTTGGGAGCAGGGGGCTTGCAATATACTTCCTCCTGAAGGAGATGGATCCGAAGGTCGACCCGCTGAGCCCGGAGAACAAACTCCTCATAATGCCCGGCCCGCTGAGCGGAACCAGCGCTCCGACCGGCGGCAGGTACAACATAGTAACGAAAAGCCCGCAGACGGGCTTCATAACAATGTCCAACTCCGGCGGCTACTTCGGAGCCGAGCTTAAGTTCGCCGGCTGGGACGGAATAGTGGTTGAGGGTAAGGCAGACAGCCCCGTCTACATCTACATCAACGACGACCAAGTTGAGATCCGCGATGCGAGCCACCTCTGGGGCAAGCTCGTGAGCGAGACCGAGGAGACCATCAAGAAGGAGATCGGAAGCAAGAAGCTCCACATAACGAGCATAGGGCCCGCCGGCGAGAACCTTGTCAAGTTCGCGGCGGTCATAAACGACGGCCACAGGGCAGCTGGAAGGGCCGGCGTTGGAGCGGTAATGGGAAGCAAGAACCTCAAGGCGATAGCGGTTGAGGGCCACAAACGCGTTCCCATAGCCGACAAGCAGAAGTTCATGCTCACAGTCAGGGAGAAGATAAACAAGCTGAAGAACGACCCGGTGGCGGGAGGCGGTCTGCCGAACTACGGAACCGCGGTTCTGGTCAACATCATAAACTCAAACGGCCTTTATCCAACGAGGAACTTCCAGACCGGTGTGTTTGAGTTAGCTGAGGAGCACAGCGGCGAGGCTATGACGGCCAAGTACCTTATAAGAAACCAGCCGTGCTACGCCTGTCCTATAGGCTGTGGAAGGGTCAACAAGCTCATGACCGTTGGCGTAACCGAGGGGCCGGAGTATGAGAGCATCTGGGCGCTCGGAGCCGACCTCGGCATAAACGACCTCGCGAGCATAATCGAGGCCAACCACATGTGCGATGAGCTCGGTCTCGACACCATCTCGACCGGCGGAACACTGGCTGCCGCAATGGAGCTTTACGAGAAGGGCTACCTCAAGGACGAGGACCTCGGCGACGCTCCGCCCTTTAGATGGGGCAACACGGAGGTTCTCCACTACTACATCGAGAAGATAGCCTACAGGAAGGGAATCGGTGACAAGCTCGCCGAGGGAAGCTACCGCTTCGCCGAGATGTACGGCCACCCCGAGTTCTCAATGAGCGTCAAGAAGCTCGAGCTTCCGGCCTACGACCCGCGTGGTGCTGAGGGCCACGGTCTCGGCTACGCCACCAACAACCGCGGCGGCTGTCACATCAAGAACTACATGATAAGCCCCGAGATACTCGGCTACCCGTACAAGATGGACCCGCACGACATAAGCGACGATAAGATAAAGATGCTCCTGCTCTTCCAGGACCTCACCGCGATAATTGACGCCGCTGGACTGTGTGTCTTCACCACCTTTGGCCTCGGACCGGACGACTACCGCGACATGCTGAACGCCGCTTTGGGCTGGGACTTCTCAACTGAGGACTACCTCAAAATAGGCGAGCGCATCTGGAACGCCGAGAGGATATTCAACCTTAAGGCCGGACTCGACCCGCTCAAGGACGACACCCTGCCGAAGCGCTTCCTGGAGGAGCCGATGCCGGAGGGACCGAACAAGGGCCACACTGTACGGCTGAAGGAGATGCTGCCGAGGTTCTACAAGATGCGCGGCTGGACCGAGGATGGAAGGGTAACCGAGGAGAAGGCAAGGGAGCTTGGCATAGAGGAGTTCCTCTGACCCTTTCCTTTACCCGTTTTTGTCCAGCAAGGTTTTTAGCAATCTTAACATGATGCGAGTTTTAAGGTGAGTATCGTGGGTTCACCAAACTCCCACTTCTCAAGGTCAGGAGGCGATAACGGTGGCGATTAAGCTCGATAAGGAGTACACCTTCTCGCTCTGGGACGGAAAGGTCATAATAAAGCCCAAGCTCGACATGAAGTACCTCTACATCGAGGTTACCAGCAGATGCAACTTAAAGTGCGAGATGTGCTTCAAGCAGTACTGGGACGACACTGAGGGGGATATGGACTGGGACCTCTTCCTGAAGGTACTCGACGACGCTGAGGAGTTCCCGAACCTCGAGATGATCTACTTCGGCGGCATCGGCGAGCCTTCGGTTCACCCGCGCTTCATGGACATGGTGCGGGAGGTAAAGAGGAGGGGCTTCGCCCTTGGAATAAGCAGCAACGGAACCCTCCTCACGGATGAGATGCTCCGCGAGTTCGCGAAGCTCGGCGTTGACCTCATGTACTTCTCGATGGACACGGTTCCAACCGCTCAAAATGCCATAACCCTCGGGCACCTCGCCGCTGCCGCGACCGCCGACAGGATAAAGCGGCTCGTGAAGTACCGCGAGGAGTACGGGACGCACAGGCCGAGCATAGGCGTTGAAGTAGTCGTCACCAAGGAGAACTACAAACAGCTGCCGGACATGGCCCGCTTCCTGCTGAGCCTCAACGTTGATTCGATGCTCGTCTCGAACCTGCTTCCGCTTACGGAAGAGCAGACGAAGGACATAGTCTACGACGGGAGCGTCGACATGAAGCCGATCCTCGACGAGCTTTACAAGATAACCCACTACGGCATCTACATCAAGCTCCCCTACTTTGAGCTTAAGACCGAGAGGCAGTGCGACTTCGACGAGAACAACGTTGCTGTCGTCCGCTGGGACGGTGAAGTTGCCCCATGCTACCGCTTCCTCCACAGCTATTACGAGTACATCTTCGGCAGGAAGAAGAAGGTCAACGCCTACTCCTTCGGCAACGTGAGGGAGAAGAGCCTCGCCGAGATATGGACGAGCGAGAAGTACACCTGGTTCCGCTTCACGATGAAGAACTACATGTATCCCTCCTGCACCGACTGCCCCCTCGTTGACGCCTGCGACTTCGTCAAGACGAGCGACATCGACTGCTGGGGCAACGAGCCGAGCTGCGCCGACTGCCTGTGGTCGAGAAGGATAATCCAGTGCCCGATTCCCCAGCACAACTTCGGAAAGTTCTACTGAAGCTTCGTCTTTTCTTTTCAAATTTGAGAACAGAAAAAGAAAAAGCCGTCAGGCCTTTACATCCTGGGGGACACCCATAGAGGACAGCTTCTTCTGAGCGGTCACCTCGACCGCGCTGTAGTAACTCGGAACGTAGAGCGTTGGCCCGCGCATGACGACGCTCTCATCGACCCAGCTGACCTCGCTTATTCCCTTTGGCTTCCCGTGCTTCACTATGTCCTCCCAGAGGCGCTTGTTGAGCACGCACCCCGGATCGTCGCCGAGGAGGTCGAGGGTGTAGTGGTAGGCCCTCGCGCGGCAGCCTCCGCAGATGTTCCTGTACGGGCAGGTCCTGCAGTTCCCGGTGAAGTTGTCCCTGTCGCGGAGGAGGTTGAAGATTTTACTCTCCTCCCATATCTGCTTGTACGGCTTTAACCTCACGTTGCCGACCGGGAGGGGCAGGAAGACGCACGGGACAACCGTTCCGTCAGGCTCTATTCCGGAGTAAATCCTGCCGGCACCGCAGCCGCCTATGAACTCCGCTAAGGTCTTCACCGCACTGTTCTCGCCGATGTAGAAGTGCGCCGGCGTTACGTTCTGGCCGTGGGACTCCTGAAGGGTCACGGGGGCGTACTGCGGGGCGGTGGTCAGTATCTCAAGCTTCCTCTTCTTCATCTGGCGGTAGAGTATTCTCATGTACTCATCGCGCTCCTCCGGCGAGAGGTCCACCTTAACCATGTCCTCGGCCCTGCCGGTTGGAACCAGGTTGAAGAAGATGATGCGCTTCACTCCAATGCTTTCCGCCAGGTCGAGGATGTCGTCTATTTCCTGGTAGGTCTCTTTGTCCATCACCACCGCCATTCCGTGGCTTATCCCGAGCTTTACGGCGTTCTCGAGTGCCTTGGTGGCGTGCTCCCACGCCCCGGGAATGCCGCGGAACTCGTCGTGCTTCTCAGGTTTTGCAGAGTCAACGCTCACCTCAACGTATTTGATGCCCGCATCGACGGCCTTCTTGAGCTTCTCCATGTCAGCGAACGTCCAGCCGTTGGTGGCAACCGAAGTGTGTATGCCCCTGCTCGACAGCTCCTTGACTACCCTGAGGAAATCGGGGTGAATCGTAGGTTCACCGCCGCTTATGGCAACGGCTGCGACACCGGCTTTATCGAGCTGATCAACCAGGTTCAACTTCTCCTCGAGGGAAAGCTCGCTCGGAAGGGGTTTGTCCGCCCTCTGGTAGCAGTGCTTGCACCGGAAGTTGCACATGTTAGTGAAGTTCCAGACCACGAGAAACGGGCCGGCGAGCTTCTGGGGGACGGTTATGCCGTACTTGGCTATGCCCTCCAGAACCACCCAGATGCCGCGCCTTATGTGCGGATCCCTCAGAAGGGCTTCTTTAACGGCCTCCTCATCGCCGTGGGCGAGCTTTATGCCGAGCTTTAGGAGGAGCTTTAGCGTCTCCGCCTGGAAACGTATCATCATCGGTTCGTTGATACTTTCTCCGGCGTAGACGCTTAGCGCCCAGTACAAAGCGGGCAGTTCCCTGCCGTTTATCTCGTAGCGCTTCAGCATCGGCCTGAGGAGTGCCCTCGATAGTGGGTTTCCAAGGATTATCTTAAACGCCGTTAAAGCCGTTGAGAGCTGATTTCCCCCACCTTTTTTCTTCTTTTCAGGGGCTGGCGTTGAGTTCATGGCCTTTGGAAAGGGATCTTGGAGCACATCCGCAAGGGAATCAATATCCTTGTCTGTCCACCCATCCATTTTCCTCACCATTATTTTTCTACACCGGAATCCAATTTAAAGTTTTTGGTCTTGTCAGATATATCAGTTAATACTGACATATCCGACATAACCGAAAACTTTAAATAGGAGTTAAGCGTATCTTACAATGACAAGGGGTTGGGGGTGACCCAAATGGTCTCGGCGAAGGCTGGTCTCTGGACCGCCCTAACGGGCGCGTTCCTGATTTTGATTGATGGTATAGCCGTGCTTGCCACGGGCAACTTCTACGGCTGGCACTACGGCAGTGCGAGCGTCGTCGGCTGGATCGAAATAATCCTGAGCCTGATAATGATGGGCATATCCTACTACTACAGGAGCCACAAGGCGGCCGTCGGCTGGACCATCGCAATACTGGCACTGATAACGATGCCCTTCGATGGTGGCTTCTGGACCATCGGTGCCTGGATAGCACTAATAGGCGGGGCCATGATAGCGGTCGGTGATGTATCCGTGAGCTCGAGCTCGAGGCACACCGCGGCGTGACCGCGGCCCTCGAAACTCTTTTAAATCTTATTTCCTTCGAGTTTTGAGAGGGAAAGTTCATGCCGTCAAAGAAGGATTCGAGGAGATTCATCCACATCGTTACCCAGCTCATGAGCAGGTGGGGTTACAGCCACACCGACGGAAAGGTCTACGCCTATTTGCTCCTCAGGGATAAACCCGCCACGATAGCCGAGCTCGCAAAGGAAACCGGGCTCAGCAGATCGTCGATTTCAACGTCACTGTCAAGGCTTGCCAGGGATTACGTTGTAACGTATCGAAAAGAAGGGAAGACCAAGTATTTTTCTGCGGTTCCGGCTTTTCTTGAGAAGTTCCTCCAGCAACCCAGAGAAATCCTCGAACGAGAAGTCCTCCCCCTGGAGGAAATCGTGGAGAGGTTTATGGAAAGTCCGGGAGGAGAGCACTTCGGACCCGTGATGGAGGACCTGAAGGGTTTGGAGTGCGTTTTGAAGAGGGTTATAGAGCTCGAAGAAAAAGAGGTAAACTGTGTTTAACTGCCCCTTCCATGCACCATTTTTACGAGGGTAAATGTCCATATTGCCAGCAGGGGCCACAGGAGAAGGAAGCCGAAGTCCTTCATCAGGGTGAGCCCGAACACGTTTCCTATGTCAAGGGTGGCGTTGGTGAACGCCCCCAGCGGGAAGACGAAGGCCCACCAGGCCCCGCTGTATGGGAGGCTCAGGTTTCTGATATAGTGCAACGTCAGCGCGGTCGCCATGACAAGCCACCAGAAGCCAAGGCCCCAGATGAAGAATGCAAAGACGATGAAGGGCTCCTCTGGAATGGGTATGGTCGAGTTCTTTATGAGCGCGAACAGGGCTGTTACACTGGCTCCTATTGGTCCAAGGTTCATCCATATGAGGGGGGCCATCTGGGGCGGCATGAGTTCGTGCCTTATAAAGCGGAGCGTGACTACAGCGTAGAGAACCAGGTATAGGAAGAATCCCGCGCCCCAGCCCAGATAGTTCACCATGACCACGAACTGGCTGACGTAGCCGGATGTTTCCCTCATGAACACTGAACCGAAGGGCAGTATGACGAGGGCAACGGGCGGTATGTACCAAGCCGGGGAGAGGTGCCTCAGGTCAACCTCACCGGCTATGAAGACCTCGTAGGACATCCAGAAGGCAAATATCAGCGTTAGAACCAGACCCCAGAGCCAGAGGTACCACGCAACGGTCAGATCATGCAGGGTAACGATGAACTGAGCCGCCAAAACAACTGTGGCAGCACCACTCGTTCCGTAGAAGTGCCCCTTTGAAGGATGCCTCAGGTCCTCAAGGGCCTCCTTCCTGTAAAAAAGCCACCTCAAAAGCCAGGGTAGCAGAAGGGCAAAGTAAAGGACTGCGTTAAGGTAGGTAAGCGCCATTCCTAGTTCTTTTAAAGGAGCCCAGTAGGTGGAGTACCTGTACGCTGCCAGCCCAACGGCTCCCGTTCCCATCACGCTCGAGAAGACGGCCGGGTTGAAGTTTTTAAGTCTCTCCATGAGCGTCACCTCCTTAAAGCCATTCCTTCATATGAGGTTCCCTTCTTACAATGGATGTTAGGTTCCCTTAAAAATATTTTGGTGACAGAACTAGAGAGGACTAACAATTCTTATATATCAGATAAAATCGACATATCAGACATAACCGAAAAGTTTAAATAGTAGTTGGGACTAGTTATTATTGAAGAAAAATTAGGAGGTGTCGGAGATGGCCTCTGCAAAATCCGGTCTCTGGACGGCCCTGTGTGGTGCCTGTTTGATCTTGATTGATGGTATAGCCGTGCTTGCCACGGGCAACTTCTACGGCTGGCACTACGGTAGCGCAACCGCCGTGGGATGGATCGAAATAATCCTGAGCCTGATAATGATGGGACTGGCAGCGTACTACAAGAAGAGTCCCGCAGCCGTTGGCTGGAGCATAGTAATCCTGGCGTTCATAACGATGCCCTTTGACGGCGGCTTCTGGACCATCGGAGCTTGGCTTGCAGTAATAGGCGGGGCCATAATAGCCACCGCTAAGAGCTGAACGCCAGTTCAATCTTTCTGCATCTTTCTTTTGTTGGTTTCTTTTTATGCCCGGGGGGTGGTGGCATGGCAGTGGTTGCAAGGGCCGCACTGGCCGGGTGGACAGGAAGTCAGGAAAACCGCAGGCGCTTCGTGGAGATAGTTGGAGCCTTCTTGAAGAGGTGGGGATACGATGGAACGGACGGCAGGGTTTACGGGCTGTTACTTCTCATGGATCGGCCCGTCACCATAGCTGAACTTTCGAGGGAGCTTGGACTCAGCAGGTCCGCCGTTTCCACATCTCTAAAGAGGCTCTCACGGGATTATCTCGTTAGGTACCAAAAAAAAGGCAGGGTAAAATATTTTTCTGCGGTTCCGGCTTTTCTTGAGAAGTTCCTCCAGCAACCCAGAGAAATCCTCGAACGAGAAGTCCTCCCCCTGGAGGAAATCGTGAGGGAGATGATGGCGGAGAGCAAAGACCCCGTGAGAAAGGTTAACCTCGAGGAGATTCTCCGGGATTTAGAGGCCCTCGACTGTGTTCTTCGCAGGATAATCAGGCTCGAATCGAAGACAGAATGCGTGGAAATCGAGGACAAGACACAGGGCGTCTAACCCCCTCTTTGTATCAACACCTGATGCACAGCTCAGACCCTTCTATGTTCAAGACTACATTCAAGGAATTTTTTGTCAATTGAACCAAAAAGCATTTAACCTTCAAACCGTTAGTTAGGGAGGTATAACAAAATGAGGTGAACCTAATGAACTACCCGGAGCTAGCACTTATATCCTTCGTCCTCAGCATAGTTTTTTCAATAGGTGGCGTTGGGAGTGCAATAGCTATAGTTCCAACGATGGCCTGGCTCGGAATTCCGCTGATGACGGCGAAGCCAACAGGCCTCTTCATCAACACGCTCTCCATGCTCTCGGCAACGCTCAAGAACCTCAAACACGGCAAGCTCGACCACCGCTTCGGCCTGCCGATCCTGCTCGTTGCCACGGCCATGGCCCCGGTTGGTGCTTACGCCGGTAAGTTCATCCCGAAGGTTTACGTTCTGTGGATCTTCGTGGGTTTTCTGCTCTACTCCGGAACGGTCATGGTATTCTTCAAGCCGAGGAGGCATCCAAAGACGGGCAACCATGTAGTTGAAGGCTCAACAATCGGCGGAATAGCGGGTTTCCTCGGCGGTCTCCTCGGAGTGGGCGGCGGTGGGATAATAAGCCCCGCCCTGATAGTTCTCGGCTACGAACCAAAGAAGGTGGCAGCCACAACTGCCCTCGTTGTTTTCTTCTCCTCCCTCAGCGGCTTCGTGACCTACTGGGGATTGGGGACCCTTAACTGGGTTCTGCTCCTCTGGGTCTCGGTCCCTGCAATAGCGGGCGGCTGGATTGGAACACACCTGATGCACTTCAAGATGAGTTCTGAGGGGGTAAAAAAGGTGATAGGAATTATAATATACGTCATAGCCATTAAGACCTTGATCAACGTTATTTAACATCCTCATTTTTTGGAGGATCCTGCTCAGGGGTTGTTGTTACCTCCTCCTCACTTAAATTGTCCTTTCGTGTAATCTGGCTTACGATTTCAAAGGCCTTTTTTGTAACTTTGGCCCTGGCGATCCATTTCTTTATGTATTCTTTGGGAGGGAAGTCTATGGCGTTGCAGGGACAGAGGGTCGCACAGGTTGAACAGCCGACCATGCAGTTGTACGGTCTTGCCACCACAGGCTTTCCCTCGTCGGTGTCCCAGTCGAAAACGCGCCTTCCGCATGTGACGAAGCAGATCCCACAGCCAGCGCAGACGTCGTAGTTGATCCGGGGATACCACTCTATCTCCTTCCTTTCAATGCCCCACCACGGAATAACGCTCAGATCCTTAACATCTCTGCCAAGGGCATCCTTCCCTATGACCTGGGCCTTAACGTTAGACATTTCGCTCACCTCAATCATTGCTAAGAATTTTTATTTAAAATATTTTTCAAATGTATTCGTTGTTAACCATTGGTTCTGGACGCTTCTGCCCAGAAAATTTTAAATCCAAATTCATGTGAAAATTATTGATGAAAATGCTCTGCCTGAGAAACGTTGAGTATGAGAAAAACGGCCGGAAAATCCTTCACGGTGTTAACATGACCTTCAGGGATGGCATGAGCTACTCGATACTCGGCCCCAACGGTGCCGGAAAGTCGACGATAGCGAGAATCCTGATGGGTGAGCTAAAGCCCACCGCCGGCGGGGTTCTCCTCGATGGAAGGGACATCACGGGGCTTGGCGTTACCGAGAGGGCCAGACTGGGGATAAGCATGGCCTGGCAGGAGCCGGCACGCTACGAGGGGATAAGGATCAGGGAGTACCTCACCCTCGGCGGGAAGCTGAAGGCTGAGGAGGACGAGATAAGGGAGGTACTTGAGCTTGTCGGCCTTCCCTATGAACTCTACGCGGGAAGGATGATAGACAAAACCCTCAGCGGCGGCGAGAGGAAGAGGATTGAGCTGGCCTCGCTCCTCCTCCTAAAGCCGAGGTATGCTATCCTAGACGAGCCCGACTCGGGTCTCGACATAACCGCCGGCGAGCTTATCGAGGAGCTTTTGGGCCGGTTCAGGAGGGCCGGGACTACGGTTATCCTGATCACTCACCACGATGAGATAGCCGGAAAGACGGATTTTGCCTACTTCGTCTGCGCCGGCAGGCTCGTCAAGAAGGGCTTCTCGCGGGAGGTCGTTGAGTACTACAGAAGAACCTGCGGAAGGTGCCTCTTCGTGGAGGGGTCGCCATGACGATAAAGGTTGACCGCGTGAAGGAGTATGAGGCCCTGCTCGATATATACGAGCGCGAGGGACTTGACACGTCGCTCTTCGGGGACAGGATAGCCGCGATAATCATCAGCGGGGACAGGATAATCGGCCTCAACAACGTTCCGGGAGTTGAGATAAAGGGAGAGGAGATAGAGAACGGGGTTAGGGCCGACGTGAGGATAGCGGACGGGGTGGAGCTTCCCTTCCCGATTCACCTCTGCACCGGCTACCTCAAGGGCGAGGGCTACCAGCGGGTTGAGTTCAGCATTACCGTTGGAAAGAACTCGAAGGTGAAGTTCACCTCCCACTGCATATTCCCCTACGCGAAGGACTTCACCCACGAGGCGATATCGAAGATAACGGTCGGTGAGAACTCCTCGGTGCTCTACGACGACGAGCACGTACACGGAGAGGGCGTCAGAATGATAAGCAAGACAGAGGTTGATGTTAAGGCCGGCGGTCGCTACACCGGGAAGTTCACCCTCACGAAGCACCGCGCGAGGGAGCTTAAGCTTGAGATGACCGCGAAGCTTGCCGAGAGGGCCGTTGCCGAGCTGACCTCGAAGGTTAAAGCTGTACAAGACGACTCGGTCGAGATAAGGGAAGTCCTCCTGCTGGAAGGGACACACTCCAGGGGCGACCTAAAGAGCACGGTTATAGCGTTTGATAACTCAAGGGTCAACGTCGTGAACGAAGCGTATGGCTTAGGCGACTACGCGAAGGGCCACGTCGAGTGTCATGAGGTTGTGAAGGGGGAAGCTGACGTCCAGACGGTTCCTTTGCTCAGGGTAAAGAACGACAAGGCGGAACTCACACACGAGGCCTCAATAGGGAGGATAAACGAGGCCCAGCTGGTCCAGCTCATGGCGAAGGGATTAACCGAGGATGAAGCGGCGGAGCTGATTATAAAGGGACTTCTCGGGGAGTAGCTATTCCCGCTTTTCGCAGTTTCCCCTGTGTTTTTTCTCGTGCTCTATCTTCTCCCTCCAGTTGGGGTCGACTTCGAGAACCTGTTCGATGAAGGCCTTAACAACGTCCTTAATCGGCCCGTAGGCGCCGGTGACGACCGCTATTCCAAAGTCGTTGAAGTAGCTCAGGGCTTTCCTTCCCATGCCGTACGCCAAGACAACCTCCCCGCCGTGCTCCTTCACGAAGCCCGGCAGGTCTCCAGGCCCGTGCTCCTCGAAGGGAACCTCAACGACCTCATGGCCCTTAATCTCGTTGTCCTCGATATCGACGAAGACGAAGTACTTAGCTTTTCCAAAGTGACCGCTGACGTTGCTTTCCAGCCCCCTATTATCTTCCGCAGGGATTGCGATTCTCATCTTCACCACCATATCTATGAACATCTTTTCAGATATAAACCTTGTGCATGTGCACATTTATTTTTATCCCTCTAATTCCATGGGGCATCCAATTGCCGCAACTCGTACCCTTCGCCGCGTTGGGGCGTGGCTCCACTTATAAACAGTAGTACACGGGGGAATTTTCACTTTAATCTCCTTGTTCGCGCCCGATTGGCTGTTCCTTCTTACACACATTTGACCCAAAAAGTTTAAAAATGATTAGGTTCCCCTAATTGATTGAAGAAAAATTAAGATGAAAAAAATAACAGGTGATGTGAGATGTTTAGGAAGGTGCTGTTCCCGACGGATTTCAGTGAAGGCTCCCACAGGGCCGCGAAGCGGTTTGAAAAGACGAACGAAGTTCCGGTGGGGGAGGTCATCCTCCTCCACGTCATCGACGAGGGGACAATGGAGGACCTAATGAACGGCTACTCGCTCCTCTACGAGGATGAGGAGGTCGAGTTCGAGGAGGTGAAGAAAAGGCTTAAGGAAAAGATCATGGAGAAACTCCAGGCGAAGGTCGAGGACGTGAAGAAGACCTTCAAGACGGACAAAGTCAAGCCCGTCGTCCGCTTCGGCTTTCCATGGGAGGAGATAGTTAATGTTGCAGAGGAAGAGGACGTCTCCCTCATAATCCTCCCGACCCACGGGAAGCTTGGATTCTCCAAGGAACTCATCGGCTCAACCGCAATGCGCGTGCTGAAGAAGACTTACCGCCCCGTTCTGCTCATAAAGCCAAAGTGCAGGTGCGGAGGTGAGGAGGAATGAACTGGCTGAAGTTTAAGAACCACCTTGATAAGTACCTCCCGGTTTACGTTATTCTGGCGATGCTGGCAGGATTCTACGTTGGAACGCACACGAACCTCAAGCCCTATCACGAAACGCTCAAGACCCTCAACATGCTCGTCGTCATCAGCATGATCTACCCGATGATGATAAACCTGCGTCTCGGCGAGCTTAAGAACAGCGCCAAGCTCGGGAAGCAGCTGGCCATAGCCCTCACTATGGGCCTTGTGATCTCCCCGCTCATCATGTACGGCGCGATATGGCTGACCGAGCTTTTCCACCCGGTTAATCACATGCTCGCCCTTGGACTCCTCCTGGCGGTGGTTGTTCCGTGCTCCTCAATGAGCATAGCCTACACCGGCTTCACCAAGGGCAACATCGAGCTCGCAACCATCGTCGTGGCTTTGAGCTTCACCCTGGCAATAGTCACCGTTCCGGCGTGGCTCAAGGTCTTCGCTTCCAGCTACCACGTCGCTATCTCGGTCTGGCTCCTCGTCAAGACCATCCTCATCGTCGTCATAACGCCGATGATACTCGGCGTCCTCACTAGGGCCTACCTCATGGGCAAGCTCGGCCCGGAGGGCTTCCTCAGGATCAAACCGGCCTTCCCAGCAATCTCGCTCCTCGGCATGTACACCATCGTCTTCCTCATCTTCATGGAGAAGGCGAAGCTCATAGCGGCGAAGCCCGAGATAGTGGGGATAGCGTTAATACCGCTGGCCCTCTACTACATCATTGCCCTCCTCTTCATGACCATCGTGGACAGAGTCGCCGGGATACCCTATAAGGACCACATGGCTATAACCTTCACCTCAGTAGGAAAGAACGAGGGAACCGCTATGGCAATAGCCTTAGCGGCTGGAACCGGCCTCATGGCAATTGCCCCGGCGGTAACCCCCATAGCCCAGATACCCTTCCTCGTTGGCTACGTCAAGATCTGGAAGGCAATAGCCGGACTGTGGAAGTGCAAGGTCAAGGATGAGGAGGCCGCCCCCAAGGCGGCTTGACTTCTTTCTATTTCCCCACCATCCCTGCGGTTTCTCCACTTAGGTCAACGGAGGGATATCCCAAAGGTGACGAAAATGAAGGTGCTCCTGATTCTTCCCCCAACCGACAGCGCAATAAAGCGGGTTGTCGGCACCACAGGTCCACCCCTTGGCTTAGCTTACCTCGCCTCAATGATCCGCGAGGAGCACGACGTCAGGATAATCGACGGCATAGCCGAGGATCTAACGTTTGAAGACGTCATGAAAATACTAAAACGCTACGACCCGGACATGGTTGGGATAACCGCCACCACTTCGGCCATATACGACGCCTACGCCGTTGCAAAGATAGCCAAGAACCTCAACGAGAACGTCTTTGTCGTAATGGGAGGGCCCCACGTTACGTTCACACCGGAGCTGACGATGAGGGAGTGCCCGTGCATAGATGCAGTGGTCAGGGGGGAGGGTGAACTCACATTCAAGGAACTCGTTGATGCTGTCGACAAGGGCCGTTCGTTGAAGGGCATCCTCGGGCTGTCCTATCAGGAAGAGAACGGCAAGATACGGAACGAGCCTCCGAGACCCCTCATACAGAACGTGGACGATATCCCAATCCCCTCCTACGACCTCCTTCCAATGGATAAGTACATCGCCGATAAAACACCCTTTGGGACGATAATGACGAGCAGGGGTTGCCCATTCAACTGCGCTTTCTGCTCCTCCTCGCTTCAGTTCGGGAAGAGGTGGCGCGGCCACAGCGTGGACAGGGTCATAGAAGAACTCTCCATACTCCGCTACGATTACGGCAGGAGGGAGATAGAGTTCCTCGATGATACGTTCACACTCAACAAGGTCAGGGCCGTTAAGATAGCCGAGGCCATAAAGAGGGAGGGACTTGACATAACCTGGACGGCATCCTCAAGGGTGAACACGTTCAACGAAAAGGTTGCAAAGGCTATGAAAGCCGGGGGCTGCCACACTGTTTACTTTGGCATAGAGTCAGGCTCCCAGAAAACGCTGGACTTCATAGGGAAGGGTATAACACCAGAACAGTCGCTTGAGGCGGTTAAGACCGCCAAAAAAGCCGGACTTCAGGCGCTCGGCTCTTTTATAATCGGCTTCCCGCAGGAGACGAGGGAGGAAGTCGAGACGACAATAAAGTTCGCCAAGAAGGTTGGAGTTGACTTCGCCCAGTTCACGATAGCGACACCCTACCCGGGAACGAGACTCTGGACCTACGCGATTCAGAACAACCTCCTCCTAACGAGAAACTGGAGAAAGTACACGACCATCGACCCGGTTATGAAGTTGAAGCACTTCACCCCCGAGGGCATCGCAAAGATGCTGAGGAGGGCTTACCTATCCTTCTACCTGAGGCCAAAGGTTCTCCTGAAAGACCTTCTAGAGAGACACGGGTTCATTCTTAAGAGGGCGATCCGCGGCATCCTCAACATTTACTACGGCACGAAAAGAAGCAGAGAAGCCGGCGAGATTCCTCTCAAAACTATGTCCTTTGATTGATTTCCATCTTTTTCCATACCTCCCTCACGAAGGACTTCGTGTCGCTCATCGAGTTTATCTTTACCTCCCTCCTCGTCCTGACGAGGTACTCGACGGCCCCCGCATACTGAAGGGCGTACTTGCCGACGAGCTGTGCCCCGTTTAGTTTACCATTCTCGATGAAGAGCTTTGCTATGTGCGAGCCGTGCCACACCTCCTTCCTCGCCCCGATGAAGGTCCCTATAGACGCGAAGACCCTGTCGAATATTGTTATTATGTTCATGTTTATCGAACCGCGGTAGCGCTTCTCAACTCCGAGCATGTTGTAGCCGGCAACCCTCCCCTGCTCCTTAGCGAGCGGCCAGATGGCGAAGATGCCGTAGCGACCGGTTATCAAGTCCCGCGTCTCGGCGCAGTCCCCTGCGGCGTAGACATCTTCCACGTTCGTTCTCATCCTCTCGTCAGTGAGTATGCCGCCTCTGTCTCCCAGGGCTATCCTCCCGTCGAGGAAGTTCAGGTTGGGCCTCACGCCGATCGCCGCGACCACGATGTCGCCGTAGATGACGCCACAGGGAGCCTTGACCCCCTCAACCGGGTCGCCCACTAGGTCTATGCTCTTCTCGAAGAGAACCTTGACGCCGTTCAGTATCATCACGTCCCTTATGATGTCCGAGATGTCCTCGTCGAAGAGCCTCCTGAGGATCCTCGAACGGCAGATTATCACGGGGTCCGCCCCGCGTTTCTTCAGGGCTATCGCGGTCTCGACTGCCACAGGTCCGGCGCCGATTATTATCACCCTCCCGCGCACCTTCCTGAGTCTCTCGGCGTCTTCTAGGGTTCTTACGCCCACTACGTTCTCCCTCCTGAACTGCGGGATTATGTTGGGCTTTGCACCGCTCGATATGAGAAGCCTGTCGTAGTCTATCTCCTCCCTGTTGTCGAGGATAACCTTCTTGGCCTCCGTGTCGACCTTAACGACCTCCCTGCCCATGAGGTAGTCTATACCGCTGGAGCGGACGAAGTGCCAGTTCCAGATGAAGAGTTCATCCCTCCCCACGGTTCCCTCTATGTAGTACGGCAGAGCCGCCGGCGAGTAGGGTAGGGTCTTCTCCCTGTTTATGACCAGAACTTCGTCCTCGGAGTTGGCCCTTATCGTCTCAGCGGCGGCGGTTCCGGCCCCGCCAGCGCCTATAATAACGTGCCTCATGCTAAATCAC
>WAMH01000166.1 GCA_015522395.1 Thermococcus sp.
ACTCTGCATCGGTAGAGAGCCTCGCCGAGAATCTGAACGACAGCGTTGTGGCTCCACTATTCTACTTCCTGCTCTTTGGCCTGCCGGGGGCGTTAGTTTACCGCGCCGTCAACACGCTCGACGCGATGCTTGGTTATAGAAACGAGCGCTACGAATACTTCGGCAAGTTTTCAGCCAGAGTTGATGACGTTCTGAACTTCGTTCCCGCCCGCCTGACGGTTCTCCTCTACCTTCCCCTCGGTGGAAGAAAAGTTTTTCGCTACTACCGTCTGGCGAGGTTCAAGATAAACTCCGATAAGCCTATGGCAGTAATGAGCGCCGTCCTCGGAGTCTGGCTCGAGAAGCCAGGGGTTTACCGCTTTCCGGGCAGAACACCGGAGAACGAGGATATAAAGCGCGCCCTGAAGGTTTACTGGCTTGTCGTTGCCGAATGGCTGATAATCGTCTCCCTACTCCTTGCGACGGGGGTCTGCCCATGCTTGAGCCAGTGAGGTTTTCCACCTACCACGGCGGTGCTCGGGAAGAGGGCCTGATTGATTTTTCGGCCTCACTCAATCCCTATCCTCCCGAGTGGCTCGACGAGATGTTCGAGAGGGCGAAGGAGATAAGCAACCGCTACCCTTACTACGAAAAGCTCGAGGAGGGCATTTCAGAGCTAATCGGCGAGGAAGTTACGGTAACCGCTGGAATCACAGAGGCGCTCTATTTAATTGGAATCCTCTCGCTCCGCGGGAAGAGGGTGATTATCCCGGAGCACACCTACGGCGAGTACGAAAGAGTAACGAGGATTTTTGGAGGGACCGTTGCCAAAGGCCCCAACGAACCTGAAAAGCTCGCCCGGTTGGTTGAGAAAGATTCAGTGGTATTCTTCTGCAACCCGAACAACCCCGACGGGAGATTCTACCGCGTTAAGGAGATTAAACCCCTCCTCGATGCGGTTGAAGATAAGAACGCGCTCCTCATCCTCGACGAGGCATTCATAGACTTCGTTAAAAATCCTGAAAGTCCCGAGGAAGAGAACGTTGTAAAGCTCAGGACGTTCACAAAAAGCTACGGTCTGCCAGGGATTAGGGTCGGCTATGTAATCGGCTTTCCCGATGCTTTCAAGAGCGTTAGAATGCCGTGGAGCATAGGCTCAACGAGTGTGGCTTTCCTTGAGTTTTTGCTTGAGGACAACTTCGAGCACCTGAGAAAGACGATGCCATTAATCTGGCGCGAGAAGGAGAGGCTTGAAAGGGCTTTGGATGTCAAAAGCGACGCCAACTTTTCCATCAAGCGCGTTGGGAAAGCAGGGGAGTTCGTCAAAGCGATGAAAGAGCACGGAATCCTCGTGAGGGACTGCGCGAGCTTCGGACTGCCCGAGCACATCCGCTTTTCGGTGAGAAAGCCCGGGGAGAACGAGAGACTCATTAGGGCGCTGAAAGAAGTTGAAGGGAAAATGGAGAATGAAAGGTAGGCATTCAGGCCCCGAACTTCTCCGAGCGGTTCATGAGATCCATCATTATGGGAACTATGTCGTGGCCCTTTATCCTGCCGAGGCCGCCGCGCATGCACTCGCGCTCGCCGAAGCTCTCGGTGTGGTCGGGCCTGACACCGCCGCCTGATATGAGGAGCGGAACCGGGTCACCGCTGTGGTTCATCACTTCGCAGGGCGTGCTGTGGTCGCCGGTTATCGCTATCACAACGTCCTCAAGGTCGATGTGATCGATGATGTAGCCTATCATCCTGTCGGCCTTCTCTATCATCTCCGCCTTGAGCTTGGGGTTGTTGTCGTGGCCGGCCGCGTCGGTCGGCTTGAAGTGCAGGAAGACGAAGTCGTATTCCTTGAGCAGCTCGACGGTCTTCTTGGCCTTGGCCATCTCGTCGGTGTTGTACTCGCCGGTGGCTCCCTCTGGAGTGTAGACGTCGAAGCCTATCGCCCTTGCAACACCCTTGACGAGCGAGACCGCTATAACAGCTCCGGCCTTAACCTTCCACTGTTCCGTGAACTTCATCGGTATGCCCGGGTAGGTCCCAGCTCCGCGGATGAGGAGGTAGTTCGCGACGGGCTTGCCCTCCTTCCTGCGCTTCTCGTTTATCGGGTGCTTTTCAAGTACCTCGTGGGCCTGTCTTACAAACTCCTCGAGGATTTCAGCAACGCGTTTGCTCTCCTCGTCTTCCCAGGTGAACCTGTGCGGTGGTTTGCCGGCCTCGTGGGGGTCGTTCTCACCGACTTTATAACCGGAGGCCATGCCCTTGAGAACTAAGACGGCCCTGTGGCCGGTCGCGCCTGCGAAGATGAAATCAACCGGCAGCTTGACGTTCTCCTGAATGGCCTTCGCCAGCTCGTGGGCCTCCTCGGTGCTTATCCTGCCCGCGCGCCGGTCAACTATTATCCCGTTCTCGATGGTGGCGAAGTTCACTCTGAAGGCTAAGTCATCCTCGCTCAGGTCGAGGCCAACGCCCATTGCCTCGAGGTACCCCCTTCCGCGGTAGACCTTGTAGGGGTCGTAGCCGAAGATGCTGAGGTGAGCGGTGTCGCTTCCGGCCGGCTGGCCGGGCTTTATCGGGTCCTGCTGACCCAGGATTCCCATTTTGGCGAGCCTGTCCATGTTCGGCGTTTTTGCGTACTCGAGCGGCGTCTTTCCGCCGAACTCCTTGATCGGTCTGTCGCCGAGTCCGTCGAGGATTATGAGCAATCCCTTCCTCTGCTTCATGTCTATCACCTTGAGTGAATATGCGGGGCGGGTTAAAAGGTTTGTTGGGCTTTTGTGCCTGATGCCGTGAACACCCAAAGTTTTGAAAACTGTGAAGGTAAAAGTTTTAATCTTGTATGACGAATGTTGAGTAACTATTAACTAAGTGAACCAAGAGGATGAGCAGGAGGAAGCTTCTGATGAGAAGGAGTGCAGTAACGATGGCCCGGTTCTTCTCTATGTGTACCCGGGGATTCGTTGTTACCTTTGCGCTCTCGGGATTCGTCGCTTTGAGCGCCCATTACGGTGCTGGTTTAAGTGAGGTTCTTGTGCCCTGGTTCAGAGTGGGAGTCTTCTTTGGAATTGCCTACGCGTACATCACCTACCTCGAGTTCAGCAGGGAAAAGGCCAAGAAGGGAATGTCCTCCTGGGCCGCTGACAGATTGGCGTGGTCGCTCGTGCCGTGGCTCTTACTGGACTCCCTCGTGGTTTTCGGGGTTATGCTCCCGTTTGGGGGTTACGCTGGAGGCTCCCGGTACAATAGGTACGGCATCGTGCCAGCCTTGCCTGAGCTAACCTCGATCTCGGGCCAGAGCGGTGCGTTTAGGGGATTGCTCTACGCCCGCATCGGCCTTCCAGAAAAACCGGGTTTCCTGTGTCTCAGGCTGGCGGAAAAGCTCGCGGG
>WAMH01000167.1 GCA_015522395.1 Thermococcus sp.
ATCTTTCGGTAGCAGAGACGGTTAAATTTATAAAGCGTTCCCGAGAAGGGTTAGCTGGCAGACGCCCCGGTGGCCTAGTCTGGATAGGGCGCGAGGCTGCGGACCTCGAGGTCCGGGGTTCAAATCCCCGCCGGGGCGCCATTCTAACAAACTTCACCTGCGCGAAGTTTGATCAAGGCTCGCATGTCATTCTCGGAGATTCTCAAGTTTAAGGCTGGTTTGTTCTTTCACCTGCTGGTTCTGCAGTGTTTTGCTGTGGATACAACGCTCTTCGGGCGTGGGAAGATGCTAAA
This sequence comes from Thermococcus sp., assembly GCA_015522395.1. Classification (GTDB taxonomy): domain Archaea; phylum Methanobacteriota_B; class Thermococci; order Thermococcales; family Thermococcaceae; genus Thermococcus. The sequence continues at coordinate 294 of WAMH01000167.1, forward strand.
ACCCTGTTTCAAGGGCGCCAGAATAAAACGCAAACCTGTTTTGAAGGCTTCTCTTGGAAGTAAACCCTGGTTCACCGAGAACTCGAAAAGTGCACGCTAGCACTATCCTCAAGCTAGGAAATGGACTTCCCTTGGCCAGGCATTCATTGGAGATTCGCTCCAATGTTTATTAAAAAGGAATTGAAAACGAAGCTTTCAAGCCCTCAGCTTCGCCAGGGCATCCTCCGCCGCCTGGAGGATCTGGTAGCCAACGGGTGAGGCCGTCAGGAGCGGATGGGTGGCTATCTGCAGGGTGTAGAGCTCGCTGGCAGTGAGCCTCTTCTGTATCGCCAATGCCAATATGTTTACCATCTCCCCGACGCTCTTTCCGCCTGCTATCTGAGCGCCGAGGATGGCACCCCTGTCGCGTGAGAATATGAGCTTTACTGTCACCGTTGATGTATCCTCAAACTTCGCCGGGTGCCTGTCCGGGCCCTTACCATAGCCAACTATGACCTCGAAGCCCTCTTTTCTGGCGGCTTCCTCGGTCAAACCGGCAGCGGCCAGCGTTAAACCGGCCACGTGGGTGGAGTAGGCACCTATAGTTCTCCGGTTCTCCCTCACGATATGGAGCTTGAAGAGGTTTGCACCAGCAATTCTAGCCTCAAAGGTCGCGGTTGATGCAAGCATGAGGGGATAAGGTCTGCCCGTGAAGAAGTCCCTGTGCTCAACGCAGTCGCCTACCGCGAAGATGTCGGGATGAGAGGTTCGCATGTACTCGTCAGTCCAGATGCCGTAGCGGGTGACCTTCAAACCCGCTTTGACCGCAAGTTCAACGTTGGGCTGATAGCCTATGGAGAATACCGCTAGGTCCGCTGGGAGCTCTCTCCCATCGACGAGCTTTACCCCCCCGACCTTTTCATCCCCCAGGATCCTCTCAACCCGACCGTAAACCACCTCAATGCCCTTTTCCCTCAGCTTCTCCTCGACCATCTCGCTGAACTCCGGGTCAAAGGAACTCCTCAGCAACCTACTTCTCACGACTATAGTTACATCCTTGCCGAGCTTTCTTATCTCGTCGCCGACTTCGAGGGCGATGAAGCCACCGCCTACTATTACCACCTTATCCGCTTCGTTCACCCTCTCACGGAACTCCCTAAGGTAGCGGTAATCCTTGGGGACGGTGTACACTCCATCCAGCTCAACGCCCGGAAAGCTCGGCTTCACGGGCTTTGAACCGGTCGCCAGGACGAGTTTTTCCCACGAAATCTCAAGCCCAGAGGCCGTCCTGAGGATCTTGGCGTTGGGGTTGATCTCCGTAACTTCATCGGTGAGCGTCTCGACTCCGAGGGGCTCGAGGAACCTCTCCACCGGAAGGACATCGTCCTCAACCCGCTCGAGGGTTCCGAATACGTAGGGAATGCCGCAGGGTATCATTCCCGTCTCCTCACGCTTTATGACCAGAACGCTCCTTCCGGGATAAAACCTCCTTGCGGATATGGCCGCGGTGAGGCCACCGGCACTAGCACCTATAACCACAACGTCGTATCTCATCGTATCACCGGAGAGAGCTTGCCCCAGGGCTATTAAACGCTTTCCTCAACCATCGGTTTCGAACGCGGGAACTCTTTTGGGGACGGGAGAAAAAGAAGGGGCATCACTCCCCCGTGGCACCCTTCAGAGCATCCTTGCACGGGCAGTGCCTCTCCCTCGGTATGTATCTGATGGACTTCATGAGGAGGTACTTTATCTCCTCACCCTTCCTCTCCATGAGTTCGACAACTTCAGTATGGGTGAGCTTCTGGGTGCTTATCCCGGCCGCGAAGTTCGTGACGATTGCAACGCTGGCGTAGCACATCTCAAGCTCCCTCGCCAGGGCGGCCTCAGGGCACTGGGTCATCCCGACGACGTCCGCCCCGAGTATCTTCAAGGCCCGTATCTCGGCCCTCGTCTCGAACCTCGGCCCCTCCATGCAGGCGTAGGTTCCGGCAGGGTGGTATGCAAGGCCCAGCTCTTTAGCCGCAGTAATGAGAGCCTTCCTCAGCTCGGGACAGTAGGGATCCGTGAAGTCCACGTGGGCGACAAACTTCCTGTCGTGCGGACTCTCCTCGCCATCGTAGAACGTGTAGTGTCTGGTTTTCGTGAAGTCCATCAGCTGGTCGAGGATCACGAAGTCTCCCGGTTTCATGGCCTCGTTGAGAGAGCCGACTGCTGAAGTCGAGAGAATTCTCTCGACGCCGAGCTCGTAGAGCGCCCAGATGTTGGCGTGGTAGTTGACCTTGTGCGGCGGGACGCTGTGGCCCTCACCGTGCCTCGCGAGGAAGGCTATCTCCTCACCCCCGTATTCCCCAACCTTGACCCTCACTTTCCCGTAGGGAGTGCTTACAAACTCCTCGCGGACATTCTCCAGAAGCTTTGGGTCGTAGACGCCGGAACCTCCAATGATGGCTATTCTGGGCATGGTATCACCTCAGAAACAAAGGACTGGGAGCTTAAAACGTTAGCCCCCCTCCCAGAGGGCGCGCTGGCTCTCCGCCCTCTCTTCTATGTCCTCCCTGAAGCCCCCCTCAGCCTGAAGCTCCAGTATCTTTGCCAGTATCTCACTGAGGAGCCATGAACCCCACTTTGGATCCTTAACTTCAAGGGCGGCATCTATCGCTCCGTCTATGTCCCCCTCCTTGAGCTTCGCCACCGCTATGCTCCCGAAGGCAAGGGAGCGGAGGTAGTTACCCCTGACCTTCGAGGCGAAGTTCCAGGCCGCTTCAAAATCACCCAGCTTCGCAAGGTAGGTGGCAACTTTGACGAGCAGTGCATCGTCCGCTGTTCTCCCACCCACCTCTTTCACAAGGCCGGAGTATTCATCATTGGCTGATCTCGAGAGGAGTTTACCGAGTGTGAAGGCCGCTACCTCCTCGAACTCCCGACCTTTCAGGGCCTTCAGAAGCCTCTCAAGGACGTCCACACGATCGAGGGCGGCGTCGACTATACCCTTCATAACGCGGAGCCTGACGTCGGAGGGGAGCTTTTTGAGAACGTCAAGGACGAAATCAACCTCCCCCTGGGCGCCCATGCCAACTAAGAGGGACGTGAGAACTTCGGAGCCTGTACTCTCGGATGTGGAGAGCGATAGGGCGATGTCAACGAACTTCTGATAGGTAGCCTTCGGAACATCGGCGCCCTTCAGGTACGTGGCCACCTCTCTCATCGCCTCCCCAAGCCAGTAGTCGCTCTTCAGCTCCGCCAGTATTTTGATGGCACTCCCAAACTCCTCCCTTTTGAGGTGGACCTTGAGGGTCTCAATGGCAGCTATAGAGCGCCAAGGTTCCTCATCTATCCGGTTTATCACTACGTAGGCCCTGCGCATGTTGCCCCTTCTGAGGTAAACCCTCAGTATCTTGAGGAGAAGGTCGTTGCGCTTTATGTCATCCTCCACGTCACCCACGTAGAAGAGGGCATCATCCGGCAGATCCAGTTCGAGAAGCCTGAGAACGAGATCCTCGAGGAGATCGTCTCGGAGGGGCTGAGGAAAACCTACAACGGCATCGTGAACCTGGGCAAAAGTCTTCCTAGCCATATCGGATCCTATCATCCGGAGGTACATTCCAACCTCCAGGAGGGCCTTCGTGGCGAGAACCGGGTTATCCATTGAGGAGATGACGTTGAAAGCGTACTTGAATGCCGTTTTGTACTCCGGCTGTTTCGCCCTGTACATGTAGTATCCGAGCCGGGAGTAGGTGACGGCGCGAAGGTAGGCGTCCCTTATGTTGGCCGCCAGACGAAGGGCCTCTCGATAAACGTTATCGGGCATGAGCTTCACCTAAAAATTTTGGGAAGCGCTGGTATTTAATGGTTTCCCGAGTGTCTGGAGAACTTCCAAAAGCGTTCCCTGAGGGGGAATAAGGCAAAAGACGAAATTCATCCGAGCTCGTCGTAGACCACTCCGACGACCTCACCATCGTCGAGGGATACAAAGCTTACCCTTGTTTTCTTCCCGCTGCGCGGGTCAACGACGACAAAATCGGGCTTTGACAGGTACTCACTACCGGGAATTCTCCAGATATCACCGTAACTTCCTCTAAGCTCCTTTAAAAACCTACCGGTGTCTCTCCTTAACACAGTTGTCATAGGTATCACCAGTCGTATATACCATCTAAGGATATAAAAAGGTTTCTAATAGACATTCGTTAATGATAATATCGGCAAACGCCTTAATCCAGCCCTCCGGGATGGAGTTGTCTTCCCCTCACCACGTACTTGTGGTGCCGTCATCCACATCATCTTCATCCCCCTCCGATTCTCCGTAGTGTACATCCAAACCCCTCTGGACAAGTCCATCGCGATGATGCAACAAACCCAACCGTTTATAAGGTTGAAAGACTCCATTCACTACGGTGGGAGGAGATGGCCCTAGAAAAGCTTGGAAAGGCACTCAACAACGCCCTCAGAAAGCTCGCCCGTTCGAGAACAGTTGACGAGGCGACGATAAAGGAAGTCGTGAGGGACATACAGAGGGCGCTCATTCAGGCGGATGTTAACGTCAGGCTCGTCCTTCAGCTCACGAAGACGATAGAGAAGCGAGCTCTCGAGGAGGAGCCCCCTGCTGGAGCGTCGAAGAAGGAACACATAATCCAGATAGTCTATGAAGAGCTCACCAAGTTCCTCGGAAAGGAGGCAAAGCCCCTTGAGATAAAGGAGAAGCCCACCATCCTGCTCACCGTCGGAATACAGGGTTCCGGAAAGACAACGAGCGTGGCGAAGCTTGCGAGGCACCTCCAGAAGAGGGGCTACAAGGTCGGCCTCGTCTGCTCTGATACCTGGAGACCCGGGGCATACTATCAGCTCAAGCAGCTCGTTGAACCGCTCGGCATAGAGGTCTTCGGCGATCCAAACGAGAAGGACGCGGTGAAGCTTGCTAAGGAAGGCGTTGAGTACTTCAAGAACAAGGGCGTCGACATTATAATAGTCGACTCAGCCGGCAGACACAAGGAGGAGTCGAGCCTCATCGAGGAGATGAAGCAGATAAGCGAGGCGATAAAGCCCCACGAGGTCATACTCGTCATAGACGGAACCATCGGCCAGCAGGCATACAACCAGGCCTTAGCGTTCAAAGAAGCCACGCCGATAGGCTCGATAATCGTCACCAAGCTCGACGGTTCGGCAAAGGGCGGCGGCGCGCTTTCCGCGGTGGCTGCAACCGGCGCGCCGATTAAGTTCATAGGCGTCGGTGAGAGGATCGATGACTTAGAACCCTTCGACCCCAAGCGCTTCGTTTCGAGACTGCTCGGCATGGGTGACATAGAGGGACTCCTCGAGAAGCTGGAGGAACTGAAAAAGCAGCAGGAGTTCAAAGAGGAGGACATGGAAAAGTTCCTCAAAGGCAGGTTCAACCTGAAGGACATGTACGCCCAGCTCGAGGCCATGCAGAACATGGGGCCGCTCAAGCAGGTGCTCCAGATGATACCTGGACTCGGCTACTCCCTGCCGGACGACGTGGTGAAGGTCGGCGAGGAGAAGCTGGAACGGTACAGGGTAATAATGGACTCTATGACAGAGGAAGAACTTGAGAACCCCGAGATCATCAACTACTCGCGGATAAAGCGCATAGCCCGCGGTTCCGGAACGAGCACCGCCGAGGTGAAGGAGCTCCTCACGCAGTACAACCAGATGAAGAAGATGTTTAAGAGCATGGATAAGAGAAAACTGGCAAAGATGGCCAAAAAGTTCAACCTAGGGGGGTTCGGAATATGATTGAGGCCTTTGTTATGGTGGTCGTCAAACCCGGCTACGAGGACGATGTTTACAACGCCCTGAAGGGCGACGGACGCATAAAGGAGATCCACCGTGTCTACGGCGAATACGACATCCTGCTCCGCGTTGAGGTCCCAACGGTAGAAGACCTCGACAGGTTTCACGATGAGGTGCTGAGGAAGGTTAGGAACATAGAGATGACTGAGACCCTGATAGCGAGCGCCTACAGGGGGTAAGAGCTTGGAAAAACGGTGGGTGGCCACGGTTGACCTCGAAACCCTCGAGGTCGAGACCGACCCCACCTTTAAATTCAAGTGCGTTGAGGACTGCGGCAGGTGCTGCAGGGAGCTTGAGATACCCCTAAGGGACGAAGACATAGAGGAAATCGAGAAGCTGGGCTACAGTGCCTGGGAGTTCGTGGACTACGACAAGGCCTTCTACCGCGGGGACAAGTTCCTGGGTTACGCGATGAAGAAGAGACCCTTCGACGACGCCTGCGTCTTCCTCGATCCCGAAACCAACCGGTGCCGCATCTACCAGCACAGACCCTTAGCGTGCAGGCTTTATCCATTTGTTTTCGTCAAGCACGGAAAGAAAATGGAGATATACGTCAAGATGGACCCCTTCTGCCCCGGCCTGAACCATCCAGAGGGGGAATCCGTAACCCCGGAGTTCATCATGAGGGAATACGGGGACGTCATAATGAGATACCACGCGAAAGTTGTGAAGGGCAACGATTAACCGAAACCTATTTATACATTTTCTTGTAAACTCCGGGGCACCGGAGGTGATGGCATGAGCCAGCTGAAGTCAGTGCAGGAAAAGCTGAGGCTTGTCAGGGTTCTGAGGCTGCTCAAGAAAACCTACACCTACGATGAGCTCTCGAAGATAACGGGTCTTCCGATAACCGTGCTCAACCGCTACGTCCGAGGAAAGGTTCTCCCGAGTGGTGAGAGAACGAAGGAACTCCTCGACCTGTTACTGCCACTCCTAAACACCGAAGAGGAGGTAAAAAAGAGGATAAAGTTCGACGAGCGCGGGTTCTTCGACAACATGCCCGTCCTCAGCGACACCTCCCTTATGAGCCTCATAGCGGAGGAGGTTGCGGGAAAATACCTCGACAAGGACGTGGACAAGGTTTTAACGGCAGCAACCGACGGGATAGCCCTCGGTGTTCACGTTGCGAGGGAACTGGGCGTTGATGTCGTCTACGCCAAGAAAAAGAAGGAAGTCGGCGTCGAGAAGTTCTACGAGGCCAGCTACGTCCCGAGCGCATTGGGAAGCGTTACAACGCTCTACCTGCCCCAGTGGGCGCTCAGAAAGGGCGAGAAGGTCCTCATCGTTGACGACGTCATAAGAAGCGGGGAAACGCAGAGGGCTCTGCTGGAGATGTGCAGGCAGGCGGGGGCAAAGCCTGTGGGCATGTTCTTCCTCATAAGCGTCGGTGACATAGTAGAGCACCTAAAGGGGGAGTACAGCATACCCGTGGAGAGCCTCATAAGGCTGGAGTGATGATAATGAAGGTGTTCATATACAACGCCGACGGCCTGACGATACCTGTGGAGGTCAAACCCGGTCTCCCATTCAGATTCCACTGTGAGGAAGAGGAGTGGGGGAAAGCTGTGGTGATAGAGGGCGTTGTGAAGCATACCAACGAGGAGGAGTTCACAAAGATACTCGAGGAGACCGTTGAGGAAAACCCTGACTTCGCCAAGATACGCGAGATAGCGGTGAGAAACCTCATATTCGAAGGAAAGGTCAACGGGAGGGAAGTTCTACTGCCTGTGGAAAGCCTGGAAGACTTCTCAAGGCGCCTCCTAAACGAGGTCCTAATCCTCAAGTCCTAGCCGCGTGTCCTCCTTCACCACCTGCATAGCCACGCTCGTGTTGGTTTTCTCAACGCCCTCAAGGGAGAGTAACCATTTAACGAAGGAGTTCATATCCGCCCTGTCCCTGAACTTGGCCACGACGAAGATGTCGTACTCCCCGGTGGTGTCGTAGACCAGCATCACCCGGTCGCTCTTGGCTATCTCGCGTTCTATCTCCACTATCTTACGCCCCTGGGCCTTCACACCGATGACCGCCGTGAGCCCAAAGCCGAGCTTTTCGTAGTCGAGAATGGGTGTGTAACCCCTGATCACCCCCGTCTCCTCCATGCGCTTGACCCTGTTGTAAACCGTTCCAACAGCCACCTTAAGCTCCCTCGCTATCTCCCTGTAGGAGAGACGGGCATTCTTCTGAAGGAGCGCCAGTATTCTCCTGTCCAGTTCGTCCACCTTCTCACCCCCTAAACGGATGAACCGCAAACTTTAAATATCCTCCCCCTGGAGGGAATAACGGGTAGTGGACCGGTAGCCTAGCTAGGACAGGGCGGCGGCCTCCTAAGCCGCAGGTCCGGGGTTCAAATCCCCGCCGGTCCGCCACACACTTCTTGCTTTGTAAGCTAATGGAAAAACGCGTGCTTGTTAAGATATTGAATTCCTGCAAAACATTATACGCGGACGCAATTCTGCCCCATCACAGCATATAAAGCTGGAGAGAAGAGGGGACCGGGAAAGGCGCTGATCCCAGCGAAAGTCTTAAATACCTTCCACTTTTAGTTAACATTGGTAAGAAAAAGAGGGGGTGGGACAATGGCCTACGTTGCGGTTATGGCCAATATCAACGGCAATCTGCCTGCACTGGCAAAGGCTCTCGAAAGGGTAGAGGAACTCAAGGAGAAGGGCTACGAAATTGAGAAGTACTACATCCTTGGAAACATCGTCGGTCTCTTCCCGTATCCAAGGGAGGTTCTGGACACGCTCGACGACCTCATCAAGAAGAACCGGGTCAGGGTCATCCGTGGTGAGTTCGACCAAGCCATAGCGGTGAGCGACCCCCACGGGGAGGGCCCGGACTACATAGAGAGAACGGACTATCCAGACTACGTGAAAGAGGCGTTGAAATACACTTGGGAAGTCCTCGACCATGACGGAAGGGAGTTTATAAGGGACCTTCCAATATACCTCGTTGACAGGATAGGTAAAAACGACATCTTCGGCGTTTATGGGAGCCCTCTTGACCCGTTTCACGGTGAGGTTCTACCTGAGCAGCCGTCTTCCTACTACGAGTCAATAATGCGCCCGGTCAAGGACTACGAGATACTCTTCGTGGCGTCCCCAAGATATCCTGTCAACGCGATGACCCGGTATGGAAGGGTCATCTGCCCGGGAAGCGTCGGATATCCTCCCGGAAAGGCCCACAAGGCAACCTTCGCGATAGTTGACGTTGACACGCTGCACACAAAGTTCATAGAGGTGGACTACGAGAACGAGAAGAGGCTGATAGAGGAGAGGATAAGGAAGGAGGGTCTTCCGGAGGAACTCGTGAGGATCCTCTACCGCGGAAGGGCCTAACCTTCATCAACCCTTGTGGAAACCAAGGGCAAAGCCAGCCAGGAACGCCGTCGTTCCGGGGAGCAACCCCATTATCTTTTCACCGGTCGTCAGTATTTCGTGACTCCACTGACCAACCAGGTTAAAGAGCTTGTCCTTGTCTATCACTATGACACCCTTCTGCTGGAGCCAGAAAAGGCTCGCGACGTAGGCTCCTATGAGGGCCAGTGCCAGCTTCATAACTTTTTTCAATGCATAGCCTGTGACGAAGCCCACAATACCCCCAACTCCCACATCACCCATCATGGCGTTAACGTCGAACTGCATCCAATCACCGATGGATATTCTACCCAAGGGGATAAAACGTTATCGCCAAAACGTTTAAATTAAACAAAGCTGAAATATTTGTTGAACATAAAAACAGGTGAGAACATGACAACACCGATGGAGAGACTCAGGAACAAGATCACCAAAGAGGTTCTGTGGCTCTACATCCTGAGGCTCCTAAAGGAGAGGCCGATGTACGCCTACGAACTTAAAGAGAGGATAAAGGAAGCGTTTGAGTTCGAGCCGGCAACGGTAAGCTCGTACGTGGTCCTCTACAAGCTCGAGAAGGAAGGCTACGTAACGGCGGAGTGGCAGGAGAGTCAAACGGGAAAGCCCTCGAGGAAGTACTACAGGCTCACGCCGGAGGGTGAGAAGCTTCTTGAAGAGGGCATAGCTTTCCTTCAAGAGACGCTTCAGAAACTAAAAGTTGAGTGAGGAAGAAAACCAGATTGTCAAGGTCAACAAAAGAAGAGTTGGAGGGGACTTCAGCGTCCCATTCCACCGCGCGGCTCCCTGGCCTTCGGACGGAGGCCCTTGTAGCCGCACTTCCTGCACTTCTTGGCCTTCCATGGGTTGGTGGCGCCGCAGCGCATGCAGATGTACTTCTTAAAGATCCTAGCCTCAGCCTCGGGAAATCTCGCCATCGTGATCACCCCGTGAATATTGAACCGTCCCAACCTATACGGGACGGCTTTTAAACCTTTGGTGCGGGGGACGGGATTCGAACCCGCGTAGCCCTGCGGCAGCGGATCTTAAGTCCGCCCCCTTTGGCCAGGCTCGGGCACCCCCGCGCGAGCCAGATTAAGGGAGGGGAATTAAAAAGTTTCTCCTCAGGTCCTGATGATCCTCATCTCAAAATCCTCGACCGGAACCTTGAAGTCCTCCCTGCTCTCGATCTCCTTCCTGTTGTAGAGTATCTCCCTCGCGAGGATCCAGTAGATGAGAGCCAAAGCTTTCCTTCCCTTGTTGTTGGTCGGGATCGCGAGGTCAACGAAGCTCAGGAAGTTCTCCGTGTCGACGAGAGCAACTATCGGTATTCCGATTTCAATGGCCTCTTTCATGGCCTGGTGGTCCGCCCTCGGGTCGGTGACGATGAGAACGTCGGGCTCAAGGAACTTCTTGACCTGAGGATTGGTCATGGTTCCCGGGAGGAAACGGCCCGGTATGGCCCTTGCTCCGGTCACCTCACCGAACTTCTTGACCGGCTTCTGGCCGTAGAGCCTGACGCTGACCGCGAGAATGCTCTCGGGATCGAACCTGGCGAGGAACTTGCCGGCGACCCTAAGCCTCTCGTCGGTCTTCCTGACGTCGAGGACGTAGAGTCCGTCCTGCCTGACGCGGTAGATAAACTTCTTCATGTCCTGGGTCTTCTGCTGGGTGCCTATGTGGACACCGGCAGCAAGGTACTGGTCAAGCGGAACAAGGTATTCCTCCATTCTTCACACCTCCTCATCCTTCGAAGGTTATTATCCTTCCCCTTTCGCCAAGATCCTCGGCGATTCTTATCAGCTCGTTCAGCTTGACGATGGAATCCTTCCGGAAAACCATCGCCGGACAGCGGAGGCCCACTGCAATGTGGGCCAGGGCCTCATCGGAGGACTCGTAGCGAGCCTCCGAGAGGATGGGAACTATCCTCTCCGACTTGGCGTCGTTCACGAGGTTGTATAAGTCGGTGAGAGTACCAAGATTTATGGGTTTTATAGAGAGCGCGTTGAAGTAGCGCCTGTCAAGGATGCCCCTCTCGCGGAATAGATGCTCGCCGTCTACGAACACCCCATGAGTTCCCGCAATGAGCTCAAGGAACAGTTCCTCATCACCGAGTGGTTTTATGTAGGCAACGTTGTTATCCTCCACGAGTGAGAGCACTTCCTCAGTCTTGAGCGGTCTCTTCTGGGTGAGGCCGAGTGCAATCTCAAGCCCCAGCTCGTCTGAGGCCTTCTCCGTTGAGTTTGAGAGCGCCTCAAGGTCCTCGCCTGAGCCGGCGATCTCAACAACCTTGGTGGCCGCATCGACGACATCGGTTATCTCCATCAGGTCCCTAACTGTAACGTAGTAGTCAAAGGTATCCCCGCTGAGGATCTCCAGTATCGGCACCGGGAGCTCAGTTGTGAAGGTTCCACCAAGGTAGCTGTAGAGCGGTGATTTCCTCACACTGGCGGCGGCCTTCGCGACGGCCACCGAAACCGCAAGTGCCGTGTTTGCCCCAATGTGGCTGAGATCATCGGTGCCATCTATCTCCCAGAGATAGCTGTCTATGAGCTCCTGCTCGCTCGCGTCGAGTCCTATAAGCTCAGGCCCTATTATCTCGTCGACCTCGCTCACGGCCCTGTGTGCCTCCGCTATGTAGAGGCTCGGGTTCTCATCTATGGGGGCGGCAAAGCGGCCAAAGCCCGAGCTGGTCAGGACATCTACCTCGACGGAGTATCTGCCGCCCCTGAGCACCGAGACCCTGCCGATGACATTCTCTATCACGGTCATCTCCCATCAGCTCGGCCTTATTACAGTGAGCGGTATTATGCCTTTCTCGAACTCAAGCAGAGCTGCCTCGAGCGGAGTGATCCCTTCCGGGACGTCTATGAGGACCGGTGCTCCCATCGCTATCTGGAGTGCCCTGGCCCCTATGATGCGGGCCTTCTCAAAGCGGGTATATCTGAACATGACCACCACCCCATGCATTCCATTCCGGCCAGTCCATTCCAGTGCAAATTTTGGTGGGGCCGCCGGGATTTGAACCCGGGTCTCCGGCACCCCAAGCCGGGAGGATAGGCCAAGCTACCCCACGGCCCCCCAAGAAATGCGGTTTTTCAGTACACCTTGTACGATATGGACTGGTCTATCAGCTCGACGTGGCTGAGGAGAGTCCTCCGGCAGCAGTACCTCTCCACACCGAGATCGTCGAGCACCTTCTCTGGGTCCTCGCCCTTCTCGACCCTAACTTTGAACTCATAGTATTTGTCTCCTATGACCTTTCCACACGTGAAACACCTTACGGGAACTATCACCCGCATCACCTTCTCCGAATATTAAAGGAAGGGCATCAGCGGTAGGACTTCTGCCTCTTCGCTCTGGGACCCTTGGTTGAGCGGTTGGGCTTGTGCGGCTCGGTTCTCCTGCTGTCCCCCACGAGCATGGTCCTGTCGTACTTCATAAACTTTTCCTTCAGGTTCATGTCGTTGGTCCATTCAACCAACGCACGAGCTATTGCCACGCGTGCGGCCTCGGCCTGCCCCATGAAGCCACCGCCCTCAACCCTGACGTCAATGTCGACCTTGCCAACTATCTCCTCGCCCGCGAGGACTAGCGGCTCAATGATGGTGAAGCGCGCAATTTCTGGCTCGATTATCTCGACGGGCTTGTGGTTGATTCTGACGCGACCATTTCCTTCCCTGATGGTGGCCCTCGCAATGGCCGTCTTTCTCTTACCAGCAGTCTGGATGACCTTCATCTTCTCTCACCTCAGAACTTTCCACCGAGGAACTTGGCAACCTCTCCAACAGTGACGTACTTGGGAGTGGCAATCCTCGAAGCGTCGGCCTCGATTATCGTCTCAAACTCCTTACCCTGGAACTCCCTCGGGATTCCAGCGTAGACCTTGAGCCTCCTGTAGGCCTTCCTGCCGCGGTCGGTCTTCCAGGGAAGCATTCCCCTAATGGTCCTTCTGACTATCTCGTCGCTTCTCTTCGGGTAGAACGGTCCCCTCCTCGGGTTGGTCCTGGTTCTCAGCTCGGTCCTCTGCTTGTACTTGGCGAAGATGTCCTCCCTGTTGCCAGTGATGATGGCCTTGTCGGCGTTGACTATAATGACTTCCTCGCCCTCGAGGAGCATCTTGGCGACCTTCGAGGCGAGCCTTCCCAGGATAAGCCCTTCAGCGTTGATAATCCTCATGGCCCATCACTCCATTATGGTTACTCCACTACCCTTCGGGTTCCTCTCGATAAGCTCCTCAATCGTGAGGACCTCTCCACCGGCCTCGACTATCTTCTTCTTGGCCGTCTCGCTGAACTTCCATGCCGCAACGGTGACCTTGTGCTCGAGCTTTCCAGCGCCAAGGACGCTTCCAGGAACGATGACGGTGTCTCCTTCCTTGGTGTAGCGGTTTATCTTGCTGACGTTCACTTCAGCCCTCTGTCTCCTAGGCCTCTCAAGGCGCCAGGCGATGTCCTTCCATATCTTGACGCCTTCCTCGTTCGACTTCTTTCTGAGGTAGCGGATGAGCCTCCTCAGATTGATGTCAGTGGGTCCGGTTCTCTTAACCATGAACATACCTCCTCAAAGCTCTCGCAGGGAAACCGACAGTCTAACGGGGTGAGCGTAAATACTGGTGCGGGGGCGGGGATTTGAACCCCGGAACCCCTACGGGACGGGACCCTGAATCCCGCGCCTTTGGCCAGGCTCGGCTACCCCCGCGTCAGTCGGCTAGTTTATGAAGCTCGTTTATAAATCTATCGCTCTTCCTCATGAGGATTTTGAGTGCTATACTCACGATTTCCTCAACGGGGAGTTCTCCGTTGGTCTCGACGGTGAAGACGAACGAACCGGGGATTATCTCCTCGCGTATCTTGTCACCGATGTATTCATCGAACTTCCTCGGCAGGTAGAACGCCCTGGTGGCGGTTATGACCAGTTCATCATCGGCCTCTTCAACCGGCAGACCGCGCCTCTCGGCGAGGGCCTTGAGTTCCTTCCAGTCGGGAACCTCCTTGCTCACGTGTATCTTCGTGAGGTACTTGTAGTAGACGAAGCCCGGCTGCCACTTGGCATGGTCCTTTCCGCGGCCGAGCCTCGCGTAGGCGTTGAGCGTAAGCCTCTGACCCTCAGCGAGCTTGACTATAGGGATGTTCTCGTTCGCGGGCTTTACACCATCATCGCTACTCTTGAGATCACCGGAGTAGACAATGCCAGGCCCTTCCGCCTCAAGGGAGAGCGTAACGGTGTAGTCATCAAGCTCAAGCGCATCGAGGGAGAACCTCTCAACCGGAGTGGTGAGCGGGATGAGCCCTATCCTGTGGGCGATTATCTCGTCGAAGAGGGCCGAATCGTTCTCGAAGAACTCAACCTCGTCGACGGCAAAGGTCGGGACATCCGCGAGCATGGTCCTCCTGAGGGCGTTGGCAAAGGGAACGTCGATGCCCTCGACGATGAACTTGATTGAGTCCTCTCTTTTCTCAAGAATCCAGAACTTTGGCTCCATCGACATCACCAAAAAGAAGTTTTGAGGGGGTCAGACACGCCTGCCCCTTCTCCCGCCCTTCGGCCTGGTTCCGTCGTGCGGGATGGGGGTGGCGTCCTCAACCCTTCCTATCCTGAGGCCGGCCCTGGCGAGGGCACGTATTGCCGCTTGGGCACCCGGACCGGGACTCTTGCTCTTGCTTCCGCCCGGGGCGCGGACCTTGATGTGAACGCCGGCGAAGCCCTTCTCCATAGCCTCTTCGGCGGCCCTCCTAGCGGCTATCATAGCCGCGTACGGGGAAGGCTCGTCCCTGTCGGCCTTGACGACCATACCACCGCTCCACCTGCTGACCGTCTCGGCCCCGCTGAGGTCGGTGATGTGTATTATCGTGTTGTTGTAGGAGGAGTAGATGTGGGCAACTCCCCACTTTTCCTTCTTCTTTATGTTAACCTGCTGAGCTTCCTCGCTCATGCCTCACCACCCTGCTTAGCCTGTTCAATAACCATCCTCTCGGGGTGGCTCTCCTTGGCGAAGGGAGAGTTCCTCGCGTAGGTTATGGCGTCTTCCTCCTCCTTGAGGACGAGGTAGCCCGGAGAGCGGATGACCTGGCCGTTTACCTCAATGTGACCGTGGACTATAAGCTGCCTAGCCTGCCCGATGGTCCTTGCGAGGCCCTTCTTGAAGACCACCGTCTGAAGGCGCCTGTCAAGGACGTCCTCAATGGCGAGGGAGAGAACGTCATCGAGCACCGCATCGGCCGGGAGGAGGCCAAGCCTGTTGAGCCTCTGGAGGAGCTGAACCTTCTCGATCTCGGCCTGCTTTCCACGGGCCGCGAGAAGGCGCCTCGCCCTTCTCCTGAACTCCTTGAGCTGGGTCTCGTGCCTCCAGAGTTCCTTCTTGTTCTTGAGGGCGTACTTCTTCATGAGGACTCTCTCGCGGTCGAGCCTCTCCTTAATCCAAGGGTGAGAGGGAGTCTCATACTTCTTCCTCTGCCTCTTTGGGTCTCCCATTTACACCACCTCACTTCTTCCTTCTGCTGACGCCGAGCGTGCTACCGTGCCTGAAGTTCGACCTCGTCCTCTGGCCGCGGACGGGCAGACCGCGCTCAAGCCTTATGCCGCGGTAGGACTTGATCCTGCGGAGCCTGTTGACGTCCTCGCGCCAGGCCATGGCGAGCTTGGCGGTGGTAAGGTGCATGTCCTTACCGGTCTCGTAGTCCTTCGGCCTGTTGACGGCCCATGCCGGAATACCATGGGCAACCGGGTCCTCAAGAATTTCCTCTATGGTCTTAACCTGCTCGTCAGTCAGGTAGCCGGTCTTCATGTACGGGTCTATGCCGGCCACCCTAAGCACCATCGTGGCGAAGTTTATTCCTATGCCCCTAATGCCCGTGAGGGCCCATCTGAGCTGTTTGTCTCCCTTAAGGTCAACACCCGCCACACGGACGATGTGTCTGAAGTTCTCGGTCATTACGAATACACCTCCACATCCTTCTTAGAGGATTTTGGCGCCGGGACGGGGATTTGAACCCCGGTGTCCAAGCGGACACGGGCTCTCAAGGCCCGCGCCATCCCAGGCTAGGCGATCCCGGCATACACGCGATAGCCAGATCCCTTAGCCAGTTCTCTCACTTCGGTGAAGTGGTCATCCATTAGAGCCTTAATATACTTTGCCCCCTGCTTTGTCTTGATAACGAGCTGCAGGAGGCCTCCATCGTTGAGATGCCGGGGAGCGTTTATAACTATTTCCCTCAGGACTTCCTTTCCGGCGTGCACCGGCGGGTTGGTGATTATTGAGTCAAATTTTTCGCCCTTAA
>WAMH01000168.1 GCA_015522395.1 Thermococcus sp.
TGCCTGTAACCGACGACGTTCTGTCCCCTGAGAAGCATCTGAAGCTTGGTCTTCCTTATGCTCTCCCTCAGCAGGCGAAGCCTCTCCCAGGGGTCCTCGTTGAGGTAGCGGATGCACACGTCGAAGGTAGCTCCACCCCAGACCTCCATCGAGTAGAAGCCTATCCTGTCCATCTTCTCGGCTATCGCCAGCATGTCCTCGGTCTGGAGGCGCGTTGCTATGAGCGACTGGTGAGCGTCCCTGAATGTCGTGTCTATGATGTCCACCTGCGTCATTTTCATCACCCTTTTGCCCCGAAAGGCCGTAAAACCTTAAAAGCCTTACGACGAGAAAAGAAGAGAAATCAGACAGTTGTCGAAATCAGAGGAGTCCCTCTGCTTTAGCGGCTTCCTCCGGGTCCTCGTTCCTGTGGACGACTTTTAGGAGCGCCTTTATGAACGGCTCAGGGTTCTCGCGCTGAAAGATGTTCCTGCCGACGACGGCTCCAGCTCCGCCCGCCTCGATGACCTCCCAGACGAGCTTGAGGAAGTCGACCGGGTTATCCGTCTTCGCCCCGCCGCTGAGGAGGACCGGGACTCCAGCTGCTGCCTCGACGACCTTGGCGAAGGTCTCCCTCGAGCCTGTCCAGTAGGTCTTTATCATGTCGGAGCCGCTTTCGACCGCTGCTCTGGCTCCGTACATGACGACGCGGTAGTCATCCTTTTTACCATAGCGCTCGGTTATATACGGGCCGCGCGGGTAGGCGAACTGCACAACCGGGAAGCCGAGGTCGTGGGCGTAGCTCGCTATCTCCGCGAACTGGCGCATCATAACGTCCTCTTGAGGCGAACCCCAGTAAACCGTAGCAGCTATGGCATCCGCCCCCAGCTTTATGGCGTCCTCCACAAAACCCAGCTGGCTCTGGAGGAGCTGCTCGCTCTTCGGCCTCAGGTTCGTCTTGCTCGTGAGCTTGACCATTAACCCTGTGTCGGCCTTCAGCTCGTCTCCGGCGAGTCTGACGGTTCCCGGAAGCATCATGACGCCGTCTATGCCGGCCCTGACGACCTTCCTCATGATTATCTTCGGGTTAACGTGCTCCCAGTGCTCCTCGAAGTCGGTCGGCCCGTGCTCGAAGCCGTGGTCCATCGCGAATATCAACGCCCTTCCATCCCTGCGGAAGAACCTCTTCAACCTCCTCCTAATGCCAACGCTCTGGTATGCGTCCATAGTATTCACCGTGAGTGATATATCACTGGGGGATTTAAGGTTTTTCCTCACCGTGAAACTTTTCCCACCAGAACTCTATGCTGTTGAAGACATCCTCACTTGAATCCTCATCCTCGTCCCTTTCAGTAAACTCCCAAAACAGGTCGTCCTCCAGATCGTCGTCTCCCTCGGGCACATAGCGATCCCAGTACACTATCTCTCCGATGACCTCCTCAAGAAAATGGAGAACGGCATCGCTGAGTTCCTCCACCCTCTCTCGGTTCAACTTTCCCCGGACTCTAACACCGATTTCCATCCTGATGGTGGCGGTTATCATTTTCCTGCCGTTGTGGATTTCAAGGCCGTGAACCGTTATTCCCCTATCCCTCAGAACGTCCGTTAGAAGGTCCTCGGTCCAGAATTCAGAAGGCTCCTCGCGAAGTTTTTCCACCCTCGTGATGATGTGTAGCGGCTTGACTTCCTCCCCTGCCGACGTCTTCAGGTAGGCCGCGAAACTCAGCGCGATCGTTGAGCCGCTCTTTGAGCCCGTAAAGATTATGCCCTCCCGGTTATCATCGTCGTAGACAAAACCCTCCGGCCTCGAATGAAGCACCATTTTACCACCATACCCAGTTTTAGGAAGTGGTTTAAATCCCTTTCCACATCTGGTACAACCGGTGATGGCCATCAAATGGAGAATCATCCATCTCAACGAGGTTGATTCCACCAACGAGTACGCCAAGCGTATCGCCGGGAACTCCCCGGAGGGAACCGTCGTCGTTGCAAAGCGCCAGACCTCCGGAAGGGGGCGGAAAGGGCGCTCCTGGGCCTCCCCTGAGGGCGGCCTCTGGCTCAGCGTCATCCTGAAACCCGGCAGGATAGACCCGAGGCTCGTCTTCGTCGGCGCCCTCGCGGTCGTCGACACGCTCGCGGACTTTGGAATCTCCTCCGGAATCAAGTGGCCCAACGACGTCTGGGCGGACAGGAGGAAGATAGCGGGCATTCTCACGGAGGGGAAGGGCAGCGAGTACGTCGTCCTCGGTATAGGCATCAACGTGAACAATCCCGTTCCGGGGGAGCTGAGGGAAAGCGCTACCTCGATGCTCGAGCTTACTGGAACCAAGGTCCCGCTGGAGAAAGTTCGTGGGAGGCTTCTCTTCCACCTCGGCGGCTGGTACAGGGTCTTCCTTGAGCGGCCGGACCTTCTAATGGTGAAGGTCCGCGAGAAGACTTTCATCCTCGGGAAGACCGTCCGGGTGATTCAGGATGAGGGTGAGCTTGCCGGGCGGGCGCTCGATGTTCTCGAAGACGGCTCCCTGCTCATTGAAACGCCCTTCGGGTCGAAGAGAGTAACCTACGGCGACGTTTCGCTCAGACCGATTCAGGGGGGATAAGGTTAAATACCCTCCCTCCATCTATCCTCAGTGAAACTGGAGGTTGATTGGATGAAGAAGTTCGCCTTTGTTTTGATGCTGATCTTCGCCCTGAGCGTTCTTCCGGGTTCTGTCCTTGCGCAGAGCGGTGGCTACTCGGAGAAGCTACAGCAGACGTACATAGTTTCTTGGGATGGCTCGGCCAACGTCACGTTCATCACGACGTTCTACGGGCCGCCGGAACTCCTCAACCAGACAAAGGGGAGCATAGCCCAGATGGGGATCGAAAACGCCACGAGGCTCTTCGTGCAGCAGCAGGTCCAGGCACTGGCAAAGCAGGGCATAACCCTTGTGAACGCCACCGGCGAGATAAAGGGCTACAACACCACCGGACCGCTCGTTAGCATTGTGCGCGGCAAGGCCCTGAACGTCGCCAAGTACTACTCCTACGACGGCGTCTGGGAGATAGACCTCGACCTTCTGAGAACGGCCGATCTTGCGGGGATAGACCCGACCAAGTTCAACCAGAGCTTTGACTTCGACAACTATTACATAGTTCAGCTCCCGCAGGGGGCCAAGATAAAGGAGGTCCCTCCGTCGTACAGGAAGGAGTCCAACGGAAGCTACGTATTCATCCAGACGAACGTCACGGGGGAAACCGTTGAGATACACTCCCACGTCCACTTCGCCCGGAACGTCACGATGTCTGACATACAGGCCATCTACGGCCAGCCGAAGGCCTTCGTGATCCAGTACACGGGCAGGAAGGGGAGCGAGGGCAACTACACCACATGGGTCCTCAGCGTGGTGAACAACATCACCGTCGGCAAGGACGTCACGATCATGAACACCACCCAGGAGTACCTCCGGCCGGAATCCTACATCAACTACCTCAAGATGCAGATCATGTACCAAGGGGAGGAGAGGATCATACAGTCCATCTACCAGAGCTACGCCAAGAGCTTTCAGGAGGAGGGAGTTGGGGTAAAGAGCTGGGACATCAAGCTCCTCAACGTGAACTCCACCGGACCCCTGGTTGTCAAGCTCAACTGGGAGCTGACCAACTACACAAAGTACTCCAACGGAAGCTACGTCTACACCTACGACCCGACCCTGGGACTCAACAAGATCCCCAGCCTCAACAGGCTTGAGGCGGAGATAAACCAGACCGTCGTGACCCACATAACCCTCCCCAACGGGGCAAAGTTCACCCAGATACCCAAGGACATCAACATCGACGCCAACGGCAGCAGGGTAATAATGAGGGTTAAGAAGGTAAGCGACCGCGAGCTGGTCATCACGAGCCAGGTTTTCCTCCGCTACGGAATGAAGACCCACGACTACTCGGCTATGATGGCAAAGGTCCCGACGCAGGTGGAGTTCAAGTACACCATGAGCGAGAAGAGCGGTGGCATCTGCGGGCCCGCGGCGATTCTGGGACTTGCGGTGATTCCGTTGATCCTCAAGAAGAGGAGACTTTGAGTTTCTTTTGGATTTTTCTTCTTTCAGCTTCTCATTATGGGATAGTGTTATTAACGATGAGATCGTACCCTTCCCCGTGGATCGTTCAAGGGGGCACATGTTATGGGCAGAAAAGCCTTGCTTACACTGCCCTGGGCTTTTCTGCTGGTGCTCAGCCTCTTGACTGCCCCCATAACCGTTGAGGCTGGTCATCTGGATGAACCCAGCACAACCTGGGCGGCAGTTTATGGGGGAGTGAGTAACGGCGGGACCAATGGAGCTACCATAAGCCAGGTTGAAGCAGTTGCCATCGCCCCTAATGGGGACATCGCAATCGCGGGGAACACCTTCGGCTTCGGTGCAGGTGGTTCTGATTTTTGGGTTCTTTGTTTGAGCGAGAACGGAGGCATCCTCTGGCAGAAAACATTCGGTGGGAGCGACGACGATTACGCCAACGCCCTCGCCGTAGCACCAAACGGTGACATCATCGTTGCTGGAGACACTTCAAGCTTTGGAAACGGAGGATGGGACACACTGGTAATAAGACTCGATGGTAAGGGAAACGTGGAGTGGGAGAGGACCTACGGCGGGGAGGATGATGAGTACACGAACGCCGTTGCAATAGCCCCAAACGGGGGCATAATAACCGCCGGGAGCACCTCCAGCTCCGGAGCTGGCAACGCGGACGTGTGGGTCATGCGTTTGAGCGCGAGCGGCAGGATAAAGTGGCAGAAAGCTTATGGGGGAACCGGGGACGACGAAGCGTATGCAATTGCTCTGACCCCCAATGGAGACATTGTGGTCACTGGATATACTGAGAGCTTCGGTGCCGGCGATTGGGATGCGTGGATCCTCCGTCTAAATGGAAAAGGGGGAATAGTATGGCAGAGAACATACGATGGAAGGAAAAGCGACGAAGCCAACTCTGTTGTGATCGCCTCCAACGGCGACATAATCGTTGCTGGAGACACGTCCAGCTTCAGTGCAGGTGGTTCTGACTTCTGGGTCCTCCGTCTCAACGGAAATGGAAAACCCGAGTGGAGCAGGAGTTATGGGGGAAAGAAGGACGATTACGCCAATGCGGTCTCCCTGACCCCGGGAGGGGACATCATCGTAGCCGGTAGCACCTACAGCTTTGGAGCCGGAGGAAAGGACATCTGGGTTCTCCGGCTGAGTGGTAGGGGTAGTGTGGAGTGGGAAAAGACGTACGGGGAAACGCACGACGATACCGCAAGTGGAGTTGCGGTTGCTCCAAACGGGGACATCGTTATAGCCGGCCAGACGTACTCAATTGGCTCTGGGACGGAGGCATGGGTTCTCAGACTCGGGAAAACGGGGGCCTCAGAAGTTGAAAATCGGCACTTCAAATGCGCGGTTGAGATGGGGGCGCAGGTATCAAGTGCAAACGTCGCTGTAATGGAAAGCAACGCCCCGGCTTCCGGAGGGATTATCCTAACGGGAACCCCCGGCATAAAGAGCGCCCCCTCCAGCGCGAAGACCTTTTACCTCCCGTTCTGCAAACCCACCACAGTCACACGGCCGGGCACAACGACCTCCAGCACTTCCTCTACCGCAACGTCAATAACAACGGTTCCAATCCACCTGCCCTCGGTCTCGTCCCCGGAATCTTCCACGACATCCTCAGGTGCTCCACCCAAAACAACTAAAAGTGGAGGACATGGTATCTGCGGCCCGGCTTTGGTGGCTGGTCTCATGGTAATTCCGCTGGTCCTCCGCAGGAGGAGGCGCTGAGCCTCCTTCGATAACCATTTAAACAGCCCCTTCCTTCTTTTTTACGGTGGTGTGAATGACGCGCAAGCTCTACTACGAGGATGCATATCTGAAGGAGGCCAGGGCGAAGGTCTTAGAGATCCGGGATAACGCCCTGCTCCTCGACCAGACGGTTTTCTACCCAACCGGAGGCGGCCAGCCCCACGACAGGGGAACGATAAGCGGCGTCGAGGTCCTCGACGTTTACAAGGATGAAGAGGGCAACGTCTGGCACGTCGTTGCCGAGCCTGAGAAGTTCAAGCCCGGCGACGAAGTCGAGCTTAAAATCGACTGGGACTACCGCTACAGGCTCATGAGAATCCACAGCGCGATGCACCTCATGGAGCACGTTCTCAACCTCGTCCTCCCGGGCGATTGGGAGCTTTACGGCAGCGGGATGAGCGCCGAGAAGGGCCGCTACGACATCCTCTACCCGGAGAACGTTAACCAGTGGAAGGAGCAGATTATAGAGACCTTCAACCGGCTCGTCGATGAGGGTGGTGAGATGAAGATATGGTGGGAAGGGAAAACGCGCTACACCCAGATAAGGGACTTCGAGGTCATCCCCTGCGGTGGGACTCACGTGAAGGACATAAGGGAAATTGGGCACCTGAAGAAGCTCAAACGCTCCAGCCTTGGAAGGGGGAAGCAGAGGCTTGAAATCTGGCTCGAGGACTGAGCCCTTCTTCTAGTTTCTTCCAATATGCTCCCAAAAAAGCAAGTATAAAATCTCAGGTATAACTCCGAACCAGCCTTCTTAAACAACTCTATCCTACAGAAACCGTCGATTTTGGAATTGTGGATGGAAGGGATCCCAAATTTGAGTTTCTAGATGATACAGTTCTATGGGGATGTTAGCCCGGCGTTTCATCCCCCCAGGGTCTTGGAAAGAATCGACTCTATAACCCTCCACGGCTCCTTTTGGCGTCCGCCGTAGGTCACGCTCTCCTTCGTGTACCGGATGTACAGTTCGCCTTTTCTCCTGACCTCAATGAGGTTTGCCTCCAATCCTGCATGGGCCAAGAAGTTCCTGTCGTCAACTTGGGGGTTCGGGCTCTTTCCTTTCATGCGGAGCAACTCGGCGTATCTAATCCACCCTACGTCCATATTCACGGATTTAGCTATCCTATCAAGCTCAGTTTTGGTCGAGGCTAGAACCCTCCCCCTGAAAACCCTCTCTGAAAGGAGTTTGAGTTCTTCAATGGAGAGTTCATCTCTTGGAGGGTTCTGCCCCCCAAGAACCCTCGTCTGGAAGAGGAGCTTGACCAACCTTCCGAAGCCCTCCCCCAGTGAGAGCTCACGATTCACGAGGCCGTTTGAAATCATTATGTATGAAGTATAGGTGCTTCTCAGCTCCTCGAGTGCATTTGAAATAACCTCCCTCCGAGGAAAGGCCGAGGCAAAAACGAGGGGCAGTCCATTGACAATGGACGAAATCCATGAGTTCAGCCTTCCGGCGGTTCTTCTTAACTCTCTCAGGTACTTCAGATTTCTCAGGATTGTTCCGTATTCTCTGCCGGAGAGCGAGAAATTCTTGAGGTACCTCTTGTCTTCGGTGGGTATCCTTTCCAAGAGGGGTGAAGGCTGAACCATAATCCGCTCGATGACGTTTATTGTGAGTTCCTTCGTGATGCCGGGAACGAAAGGATCCGAGTTGTAGGCGGCGAACATTACATCGTTCGTTATTGCCGCTATTCCAAGGAGTTCCTTTAACGCCCTGTATGCGAGGAGCGTTATGTAGTTGAGCCCGTGGGTGGAGTCGAAGTGGACGTCGAGCGGTTCATCAGGCGGGAGTATCTGCGCGAGTTCGTGGAGCAGGTAATAGTAGGCGTCCATTGCGTTCCCCTTGAACGTCCCGTGGGCGAACTGTCCTATTCCCGGAACGATAAGAACATCAACCTCCCTTCCAGCGCCGATTCTCTCGAGGAAGTCCATCACACGGTTCCTCACGTCTTCCCTGAGGGCTCCATAGGAGGAAAAGTCCATTCCGAGGGTGTCTGAGAGGATTATAACCGTCCAATCGGGCTTCAAAGCTTTCTGGAGTATCGGAAGCGTAGACGGACCAACGGAAGCCTCCTCGCCGAAGCGGTACTTCGTTTCCTTCCACCTCTCAAAGTTTCCCCATGAAACGATGAGAAATCTCATCCAATCATCACCCAGCCCATGGGCATCCCATCGGCGAGTCGTCTTGTTTTCGGGAATTCTGCAGATATGTTTCTGTTTTGAGGATTTCTGCCGAGACCGAGTTTTTTCCTTACCCGTTCCCACTTTCTTCTACTCCTGAGGAGAACACCGATGGTCATAGCCAGCCAGCCGCTTCCCCAGCCGAGCCTTAAAAGGTAGCCCCCGTAACCGGCGAGTGAAGTGTAGAACGCCCTGACGTCCGCCTCCATTCTCCCGTACTTCTTGACCTCTTCAAGCTCTGCCCTCACGAGCACCCCGTAGAATTCGTCGATAGCCTCCCCCAGGAAGTCCTCGAAAACGTCCCAGGGAGTTCCTCTGTCCTTCAGGCACTCCCACAGAACGCCGTTGAAGTGGCCCAGATTCATTCTGAGGAGCTCTGTGTCAACTTTTATCTCAATCCCAACAGTTGTTCCAGGCTCAAGTGCCTCAACCCATATCGGTATCGGCTGGGAATTCCCAAGAACATCAACCCGATAAACCGCAAGGTGTTTTCTCCCCATTGCATCGCTGTCCCTCACGATGAGGACCCTCATGGGGTCCCTCTTGGGCTCATACCTGACACCCAAGCGCCAGTCGGGTTCCATTCCAAAGACTAGGGCCTCGAGCAGGTCATCCACTCTTTTCCTGTCAAGATGGTGTCTCCTTCCTTTTTTCCCCGCTGGTTCCTCCGTTTCAATCTCTTTCAGCAGGTATGAAAGATAAAAATCAACGAGGTCTTCGCTCCAGCTGATTTCCTCGGCCAGACCCTGGGTCTTCTTTTCCACTTCTCCCCTCGCGTTTTTAACACCCAGAACAACACCCATAGCAGTTTTGGAATCGCCGCACTCCCTGAGGACCTTGTAGAGTACAGCAGTCCTTATGGCACCCTTTACACTTGAGCCCGGTATGTAGGGCTTACCGTTCATCTTCATGAACTCGCGGATTGTCATGCTCCTCTTTCCAATTTCCCCATGGACTCTGAGGGAGTACTTGGAGTAATCCAGGGGATTGAGACCGAGCCCGTCTATGTACCCCTTCCAAACGTAGGAGTCCCCAGGGGGACTTTTAAGCAGGTGCAGTATCTCTCCAAAGTTAACTCCCATGCTAATGAGGTCACCCACAAGTCTCTCAGTATCAAGGACATGGAGAATCCCACCGCCTGGATAGATATCAAGGGGCGTTAGTTCCCTTCCGTTGCCAATGTGGAGCGGTGAGAGCACCTTCAAGCTCATCTCGCTCATTCCAGACCCTCCGGGATGAGTGTTGGGATTGGAAACGTTAGGCCGTAAACGTAAACCCTGAACGGGAGGCCGAGTTCAAGGCTTTCGAACCTGCCACCATCGTCCCTTACCACCGACCCCTCCGAGATGAAGGTCATTTTCGGCTTCCTTCTCCCAAAGCTCCAGCCGCTTTTTCTGAGGATTCTCCAGAGTATGGGTTCTTTTGTTGGTATCGCGTTAGAAATAGTGATGGCAAAAGGACCCTCGGGAACCCTGATCTTAACCCTCTCAAATTTTGGCTCAAATAGCCCAAAGCCCCAGGTTGATTTTCCCCCAATTCCAGTATCTCCAAGTAACCTCGCCGCGGGCTCTATAAAGTCCTCGAAAACGTCCCTTGGCCCGGTGTAGAGGAAGTATAATCCAGCGCTTTCCCTGAACCTGATTTCTTCCCAGAGGTATATCGAGGAATCCTGGGTTACCCTGTCTAGAACAACTTTTGGAACGTCCACTTTGGCGTGGATACCCCTCTCGGGGACCTCAAAAGGCTCGAGCCTCAGGGCTTTCTCGAAGTTTTTCAGATCTAGGTAACTCGCCCTTCTCACCCTTTTGGCCGTGGCGATGTCCTGTACTTCCATCAGTTCAACAGTTAAAGGTTTGGGAAGGTAGTAGGTATCCTCGAAATAGGGGAAGGCCGAGCTTATCCTTGCCCCTCCTTTGAAGGCTTCGACAAGCTCATCAACGGCTTTTCTCCCTTCAAGCAGAGCTATGGCATTCGCCATCGCCCCGAAGAGCGTGTCAGCGTGGGGAACTTCCGTAACTGGACCCTTAAGTTTCAGCTTCACCGCTCTGAACTCCCTCATTAGCCGCGTCCCCCAGCTTGATCTTCACCTCTGAGAAGAGCTCCTCGAAGTTTTTCAGAACCTCCGAAACCGCCTTTCCCTTGGAGTCTATCTTTAATTTTTTATCTTCGTTTCCGGTTCTGTAATACTCGGTGTCTCTGAACTCAATCGAGTCAAACACGAACGTGATCTTTCCGTAGCCCCTTGAACCGGAACCGCCGAGATAGCTGTCCTCGAGGAGGATCATCGCGGTGAGTAAGTTCCTGACGTCATCCTCCCACTGGTCAATCCTCTCGAGGTTGTAGATAATCTCGAACTCAAACTCCGTTCCAGCAATGACACGTTCGTTGGTTCTTGGATTCGCCTGGGAGGTAACGCGGTCTATGCCAACTTCAATCTTCGCCTCAGTTAGCTCCTCTCCTCCCCGCCACTTCTCTACCCATTCCTTGGTTAAGAACGCGTCCCTGACTATAACCCTCGATGGGAAGTTGCTCTCGTTTCCGCTCGCTCCAAAGAGCCTGCACACTGGACAGTTGAGTGCCTTCCGGTAATCCGGACAGACGTGTATCCATCCCCTGTTTATCCGCCTGTTGAAGAACTTCCCGCAGTTCTCACTACCTTCCTGCCTGCAGCTGCCCGGTTGGTAATCTCCAAGGCTCGAGTACTTACCTCTGAGCGACTCCAACTGTGAGTTCACGAATATCTCGAACAGGGACCTCAGCCTCCCCTTGAGGGAGGAGCCGGGGATGTATGGAAGTCCCGTGTGAGGATCTTTTATAACTGGGTTGTCTATGCCGCCTATTTCGGAGATGTCCCTCTGGGAACCAATGTGGATGCCTGTAACGGCCTTAATCCTGCCCGTTATGACGAGCTTCCCGTAGAACATTCTGTTCATCGAATCTTTTTCCATCACTCCCTCCCTCCAAAGAACTTGTGATACGCGACGACAGCCTGGAGGAAATCGTAAAACTTCCCGAAGTTCTCTCCGGTCGGTTCCTTCATGAGGACTTCGAGCATAGGGTCAAGAACACCGTGGAACGATTCAAGGGGATACTTCGACTGGCCAGTTGCCTTCCCCACTGTGTATGCAAGGAGGTAGCGCACTTTGACGATATCGTTTTTTATATCCTCGTCCCCCCTCTTAACCTTCAACTCAGTCATTCTCACCATCTCAAGGGTTTTCCTCACTTGGTTAGTCTTCAGCCCCTGGGCAACGAGATACGCCGCCACTGTGATGGCGTTGGCCAGCCTCTTCTCAGGAGTCCACTTGTAGAACTCGCCAGCCTCGTTCACGACTCTGGTAAAATAGGGTTCTATGCTCTTTCTATCCAGCTTCCTTTTTTCAAATGCGCTTTTTATCTCCGAAACGTTTGGGAATTCCCCAAAAAGCCGGGGAACATCCTCAAAAACATTCCTCCCCTGATACCCACCTCTGGCGTGCCCGCCGTGTCTGTAATTCAAAATCTTCACCCCCTGACTGCCATAAGCACGATTTTCAAAACCCCATCGATCCAGTAAATCAGCTGGGGTTCGTTCTTTTCAACCGCAGAGGCGTCAATCCCGACGAGTTCTGGGAACGAATCCAAGAGCCCGTGTCTTCCGAGCAGATACGCTATAAGATAGGCCCAGCGAACGCCTTTTGGATTCCTGACGTAGAGTCCCCTAAGCTCGAGGAGCCTCATTAGGATTCCCTTTTTAATGTTGAACGGCTTTTTGAGTTCCCCATTACCGGCGTAAATCTTTTCGCCGTACTTCCGCCATAATTCCCCGTACCCCTCCCAAGTGTAGGAAAGTGGATGCCTTCCATCATCAGGCCGGGTTCTTCCGATGACCGTTATCCTGTCCCTTCCCTCGTCTTTTGCCATCTCGAGTCTCTCGCCCACGACCTCGGCCATCCGATACATCGGGGTCTTTGGATCAAAGTAGCCCAGTCCCGAGGACAGCGTTAAGTTACCCCCCGTGTAGGCCCTGAACGTTTCACGTATCCTGAAGGCCAGCTCAAAGACTTGGTCCCAAGCACCAACGATGAAGAAATCGTCCCCGCCGGCGTAAACCACGACCACGTCGGGGGGTTCCGGCCACCGCCCGATCGAGGGAACGTCTCCCGTGAGGTATCCAGATTTTCCCTCTATGATCATCCTCAGGTAACCCTTGAAAAAGTAGTCCATAAAGCGCGATGCCGTTGCCAGCTTTGACGGACTGTCAAGGGAACCGAAGAACTCGCCAAGCCTGTCAACATCACCCCTGAGGACACCTATTCTCTTCACGCCCCTTGATGCGCTCGCCAGCTCTTCAAAGTCCGCGACACCCTCCTTTTCTCCTGAGGACTTGTAGTAGTCGGCCACGAGGTAGGGCACGAACTCCATGGGCCCCGGAAGGTCGGGGGGTGTTAGGGTGTTCTTGAGCAGAAGGAACTCTCCCCTTGGAACGGGGCCTTCTCTGTAGGGAATCAAGTGCCTGAAGGGCCCTCCCGTGACGCCTTCTCCCTCATGGGCTTTTCTGTCCAAGATAAAACCTCTGAGCTTTGGAAGCTCTTTTCCGAGTTGGAGGAGTTCGTTGCACGTCCCACAGACCATAAGCTCTTCGTCCCCGAGCCCAAACGGTCGGAGTTCATCCTCACGGACTTCCCTGCCGCAGACCGGGCACTCCACAAGCTTTTGCCCGTGTGAAGGTGAAAAGAGACCATCCACCTCTTCAAAGCGTCTCAGCTTCTTCACACTCAGTTTTTTACTTAGCCTCCTCCTCGCCTCTGCGAAGAGGTTCCTCCCGTTCTTTCTGCCGAGCTCTTCGCCGTTTATCGCCTCCCACTCTAGGGCAAGATAGAGCTTCCCGTCGAACTCGCGGTAAAGCCATTCCACCACGTGTTTCCTGATGCTTTCGAGCTCCCCCAGTGCATTCTCCGTGTTCTGACCTATTATGAGGAAGTGGCCGCCAGCGTTGAAGACCACGTTGGCCCTCGTTAGCCCAAGCCTTCTCAGAATCTCGAGAACGATGTCCCAGCCGATTAGTTCAAGGTACGCGCTCCTCGCGCGGAGATATTTAAGGGTCCCCTTTCCAGTTACGCCGTAGATGAAGTCCTGTATGCCGGAAAAGTCACCCTCTATCAGGAGAAACCTCTTTTCGCCCTTGCACCTGCCACCTTTCACGTTCTCAGCCGTACACCTCGCCCTGAACATCGCCAGGGCTATCGCCGAGGTCATGCGCATGTGATCGTAGAGGGAAATAACGTTCCCCTCAGCGGTCACGGAGCTGACGAAGGTGAGGTGCTTTTCGAGAACCGGGAGGAGCCTGTCAATCCTAGGCTCAACCCTCATCATGTTCATCCACACGTTTCTAATCAGGGGCTTGTAATCACTCCTTCCCAGACTGTCCACTCCACCCGGGATTGGAAGTCCCTGGGAAAAGTCTAGGGGTACGGGCCTGTAGGCTTTTTCCCTGTTGAAAACCGAGTAGAGCGGTCTTATCTGTTCGGGTTTTCCACTCTCCCTTTCGGCTGAGGAGAGGTTGTCCGCCTCGTAGACTATCCACAGTGCCCTGATGATGTCTTCCTCGCTGAGCCCAAAGCGTTCCGGATCAACTTCGCGGATCCTTCTCTTCATTTCCGTTTCGTTCATGTGATCCCAGTGGTGAAACTCCGAAAATAGGGCCAGCAGTTTGTACTCCTCCCTACCGGTGCTTCGAGCCAGTTCCCTTAGAAACTCGGCCCCCTGTTTGGAGTGGTCGCCCGAGTACAGGCCTGCCCTCTGGACGGGCTTCCCGATGTCGTGCAGAAGCCCCCCGAGGGCCACAAGTTCTTCAGCCCTCAACGTTTCACCTCCTGATGGGGTTCAGGAAACCAAAACCCAAACTGTTCTTCTCTCCAAGACCAGCATCCATAATGAACCGGTAGAACCTCCTCTCGCCGGGGTTTATCCTGTCCTTCTCCAGGAGCTCCCAGTTGGAACCTATCACCGGGAACGGGACGCCGTTCTTAACGACCCTGACGTAGACGTCGAGCTTCCCGTTGTTCCTGAGCTTTGGAATGACCCTGTCAAAGAGCGGGCCCTCCAAGATGAAGTCATCATCGTAGAAGGCGTTGTACTTTCTCTCCGCGTTGTCCTTCAGCCTCTCCATGAAGAAGCGCAGGTCCCTATGCTGGTGGAGCTTGAAGTACTCGTTCTCTTGGGCGTTTCTGTATAGAACTATCGGGGAACCCGTCTGGAATCTCTTCCTGAGGAGTACCCTGAACTTCCTGACCTCGACCAGTCCAAGCTGGTGCCTGCCGATGTAGATGTAGTTCCTTCCCTTTAGGTTTGAATAGAGCGCCTCTACGAATCCCCCATCGGGAGATGACACTAGGAGGGTTGGTCTTCCTTCTTTGTCCCTGAAGAAATCCGAGAACGTAAAGAACTTGAACCTCGGCTCATCGTGCCTCCCGCCGTACCCGGTGTCCCGGAGCATGTTGTAGATGAACCCTTGAACTGCGTGCTTATTGGGCTGGTTGGGTGCGCCGGTATGGCTCTCGAGAGTTATTTTCAGGCGCATTATGCACACCTAGAGACGCTAACATGGCAATAGGCAACACCGATGCTTATAAATATTTTGAACCTACCCAAAGTCTCGTCCCATCACTATCGTCAGTACTAAAAGAAGGTTGCCAGGAGAGCAACGCCCACCGACCTAAGCACAGAAAGGCTTTCCACACAACACTGTTCTACGGAAACTCTTGGGGGATTTCTTTTGTTCTTCAAACTCTCGGATGTATAACCTTCTATTTAAACTTTGCCACTAAAACCCGTGGCAATGCAACCAACTTATAAACCCAACACAAAAATCGCGGAATCAGATAAAAGCACTTTTGCCAATATTGGGTGCTCCCTCTCATTGTTTGCATGTTTAAGGAAATCGAAACGCCTTGTTCTTGAAACTGCCTGGTTTTATTCATCTAAATCTTTATTTCTGACCGGTTATAGCGTCTTAACCCTTTAAGAAGCCTCAAAATCCCTCCATCCCTGCTGAGGGCTCTTTTCCTCTGCGCCCTGAAAAATGAATACATCTGACTCGGAATTACCACCGTTGAGGTAATCAAGGATAGAAATCCTCAACTAAGACTTGGATAGTCCCGAGAACGCCTTAGCATTCACGGACAGGTGAAATCAACTAGAGCCTAACGTTATGGCGAAACATACAGGCGTATTTGCCATTTCTAGCTGTCCAGTGTTATCGGTATTGTCATGGTTTCTCCAACACATAGAAGTGCCTGTCGAGGCTTTTATGAACCCTCTGATAATACTTCCAGACAAGCCTGAAGCCGACCTTTTCCGCCTCTTTCTCCCCGTCGAAGCTCGTTGGAAAGGCTATCGCCAGCCTCCCGCCCGGTTCCAGAA
>WAMH01000169.1 GCA_015522395.1 Thermococcus sp.
CGAAACCGCAGGCAGCGCAGTAGCCCTTCTGAACGTTAAAGGCGCGCCTTCCACAGCGCCTGCATCTGATGTGAGTTGGAGTGTGGTTCCTTCTGCCCTTTGGCTCTGTTCCAGCTCCCATAATATCACCCCGCTACCAAAGCTCTCACTCAATCTCAACCGGGGAGATTGCTAAGACGTTGTCTCCCCTGATGACGATTTTACCGTACTTCTTAATTTCCTCGCCGTCCTGCATGAGCGAGGCGTCGGCGAGGACGACGTTCAGGTGGATGTCGTAACCGATGAGCTTACCCCTGAACTCGGAACCCCTCTTGAGGAGCACGAGGACATCCTTGTCAAGGGACTTGTGTATAACGTCGAGTGGTCTTTCCGCCATTTTCACGCACCTCCAAACAATCAAAGCTCATAGCCTACACAGGGGAAACGGTTTATAACTCTTTCCCCAAAATAACACAGGGAAAGAACTTTCTTCAGTGTCAGCTATGTCGCTGCACTTTGGAAGGAGATACCTAGAAAATATCACAGTAAAATTTTGTTTAGTAATTTTGATTCAATGAATATTTCTGTCATTCCTTAATTTTGGAAGAGCGGAAGAGTTAAATACTATGATATCGTTTCTTTAAATGACAACCCTTTGGGGGGGTCGGATGCGTCAAAAAGTGGTATGGTTTATACTTGGAGTTCTGGTTGGGAGCCTTTTTGTTATCTCAGCATACCCAACGAACGGAAACATCAAGTCCACAAACCTTGGGGAGAGGATTAATAACACGGCCCCTGTTTACTACATTGGTAGCGATATCCCCAAGTACTTTGTAAAGACAATGGGGGCAAATCCCAATCAAGATGTCAGAGCCCCGCATATACTTATTGTCGAGAGTTCCTACGTAAGAAATAATCCGCACCTCAAACAGTTCGTTAAAATGGAAATCCTCTCGGGGATTCCAGTGATAGTGATAGGAAATCCGGGTATCATTAACGAAACTTTCAAAGGGCAGTTCTTTGCAGAGCTCGTAGCTGGCCAAGGACCAAATGGGAGGATTAACCATGCAACAGTTTACGGTTATGTAGTCTATCCCACCAATGGAATACTCCAAAGCAAAGAGTTCGTATCCATCGATTCCGTCTCCAATGCCCTTAGGGAAGCATATAAATGGGCAGTCAAAAACATCAAACCCAACGCAGGGACTTTCAAACTTGGAGTTGAACCTCTCTCATCCGGAGCATATTGGTCTTATCAGAATCAGCTTGATTTCACAACAGGAGACAACTGGAAACCGTACGGAAGGTTAAACGTGAGGACAATCTATTACAAACTCATGAACGATGGCTCATCCCAGTATGACTGGTATGATGTGCATGTAAGGCAACAATCTGTTCCGGGTAAAGAGCTCGGATGGTCGGATTGGAGAACGGCCAGGATGTACACTTGGATAAAGGCCAACTATTACAACCCAGACGGCTTTCTCTCGGATTATTCCCCCACTACAACTTCCGGGACAACAACGGTTGGAGTTTCAATAGGTGTTTCCTCAGGAGATGAGGGATCACAAGTGAGTGCATCTCAGTCGTGGAGTTATACAATCCCAGACGTCCAAGTTTACGATGAGAGCGACTATTCTCAGGAGCTCGCAAAGTGGGTGCATAAGATTGCACCAGATAAATCCGTTGGAATGGATACATATCAAATAGAACCCGGGGCCACATTAAGATTCTTTCAGTGGAACTACGGTGCCAAGGTATGGAGAGAACACTATGGGGTCTTATATGCAAAGCCCCCAAGCTGGTGGGAACTCCCATGGGGCTGGCATTATACCGGAGAAGACTGGGTTGAGTTTCGCGTTTCCATGGGATAAAGTCGAAATTTTTTCTTATATGTCTTTTATTTCCAACGTCCAAAACCTTTTTATGAAACTTCCCCGCTCAACTCTCAGGTGGTAGGGCATGGGAGAGAAACCTGACAAATACGAGATTCTTCAGGATCTGATGAGGAGGAGGGGCTTCGCCTGGGGCAGTTTTGAAATCTACGGCGGTTCACGCGGATTCTATGACTACGGCCCGCTTGGCGCGACGATAAAGCGTAAAATCGAGCGGAAGATAAGGGAGGCCTTCAGAAGGGAGGGCTTCTTCGAGCTGGAAACCCCGGACATAACGCCCGAAAAGGTCTTCATAGCCAGCGGCCACGTCGAGAAGTTCGTCGATCCGATAGTTGAGTGTCAGAGGTGCGGTGCGCGCTTTAGGGCGGACCACCTCGTTGAAGAAGCCCTGGGCATAGACACCGAGGGACTCTCCGCTGAAGAGCTTACTAGGCTTATCCGGGAGAACGGCATAAAGTGCCCCGAGTGCGGCGGCGAGCTTGGCGAGGTCTGGTACTTCAACCTCATGTTCGAGACGAAGATAGGTCCCTACGGCGACCAGAAGGGCTACCTGAGGCCCGAGACTGCCCAGGGAATATTCGTCAACTTCAAGCGCCTCAACGCCTTCGCGAGGAACAAGCTCCCCTTCGGCGTCTTCCAGATCGGGAAAGCCTATCGCAACGAGATTTCGCCGAGGCAGGGGATGCTTCGCTTGAGGGAGTTCACGCAGGCCGAGGCCGAGATATTCTTCAACCCGAAGGAAACAGAACACCCGCACTTCGACGAGGTCAAGGACGAGGTTTTGAGGCTCTACCCGATCGAGAACCAGCTCAAGAACCTTGGCATGATTGAGGTAACCACCGAGGAGGCCGTGAAGAAGGGCTACATCATGAACACCTTCTTCGCCTACTACATGGTCATGGTTAAGAGAACCCTCCTCGACATCGGCATCCCGGAGAACAAGATACGCTTCCGCCAGCAGCTCCCCGAAGAGAGGGCCCACTACTCGCGCGACACCTGGGACGCTGAAATCCGCAGCGAGCGCTTCGGCTGGGTGGAGTGTGTTGGAATAGCCAACCGCGGTGACTACGACTTGAGTAGGCACATGCGCGAGAGCGGGGCTGACCTGACCGTCCTCATCCACTACGACGAGCCGAAGATAGTCAGGCACCTCAAAGTGAGCCTCAACATGAAGCGCGTCGGGCCGAAGCTCAAGAAGGACGCGAAGAGGATAAACGACCTCATCCAGGGCTGGGATGAGGAGAAGAAGCGCGAGCTGGTGGAGCTCCTCGAGAAGAACGGTAAGGTCGAGATCGAGGGGTACGAGCTTGAGAAGGACGACTTCATAATCAAGGAGGTCGAGGAGAAGGTCACCGGCGAGAAGATAGTGCCTCATGTGCTGGAGCCGAGTTTCGGGATAGACCGGCCGTTCTACCTGCTCCTTGAAAACAGCCTCGTTATCGAGGAGGACAGGACTTATCTGAAGCTCAAGAAGGACATGGCGCCGATAGAGGTCGCTGTGCTTCCCCTCGTTGCCAAGGAGCCGCTCAAGAGCATAGCCTACGATATTTTCAGAACCCTCCAGAAGGCTGGCTTCATAGTGGTCTACGACGAGAAGGACACCGTTGGGAGACGCTATCTCCGCTACGACGAGATTGGAACGCCTTACTGTGTTACCGTCGACAACCAGACGCCCAAGGACAACACGGTGACGATCCGCGACCGCGACACGAGGGAACAGGTGAGGGTTAGCATAGATGAACTGCCCGAGAAGCTGAGGGAGCTGATCTTCGGGAGCTAACACTCCCCTTCAATGATTTTTTCGATTTTAGACATACACCAGATTTCCCCTGATGTGCTCCCACAGTCCTTTTCTGCTCATGGCGGCGTTTTTTGTGATAACATCTACCGGCACGCCGAGAAGCTCCTCCAAATAGTCCCTAAGGCCAACTATCTCCCGCCCTATGGGCCGTTCAAATTCGACCAGAACATCAACATCGCTTAGCTCGCTTTCTTCGCCCCTTGCATAGGAGCCGAATATAGCTATTGAGCTAATCCCAAAGCGTTCTCTAAGCTCCTCCTTGTGCCTCCGGAGAATTGTTCCAATATCATAAATCTTCCGGCTTATCTTTTTTCAGTAGACCGCGAAGATATAAAAGGCTTAAGTTGGAGCATTGTCCATGCCACCAAAAATCCACCTCATCTACCGCCGCATCCCCAACCGCGTCTTTGAGAGGGATGACGAGGTAATAGCGGATTTGGGAGACGTCATCGTCGCCAGGTCCCGCTTTGAGGGCATGCTTGCCCCGCTCAGGGTGAACGGCGTTAAAGTGATAGACAACGGCTACACCATGGTCTACTTCGCCTTCGTCGGGGAGAACTACGACATCCTCAAGGTCTACGATGAAGAGGGAGACTTTAAGGGCCTCTACATCGACGTTCTGGCCTACACAAGACGCGAACATCTTCGTCTTTCCAAATGGCGAGGCTTTCCTCCTCGACGAGGACGAGCTTGAGATGGCCCTGAACTACGGACTTATCGACAGGGAGACCTTTGACTTCGCCTACTCGGTTGCCCGAGAGATTCTTGAGAAGCTTAAACGCGGCGAGTTTTCCCCGGAGGTAGTCTGGAGGTATTAGGGTGGATTTGGAAGGGAGTCGAGGAAGATGTTGACGTAGGCAACGACGTGCGATGCGAGGTAGCTTTTCCTTCTGACGCTCACCCTCTCCGCTATCCCGTTGAGGAAGGCCTCGTCCTCCCCGCTCAGCCCGTTGTGGTCGCCGAGGACGAAGGAGACGTTCTTCCCGAAGCGAACCTCGCCAATGGGCTTTCCGTCCTCATGAAGATAGTAGAGTGCGGAGTTCTTCACAGTCAGCCGTATCACGTCCTCAAAGGTTCTGTTGCTCACGTAGAGGCCGGGGTAAACCTCGACCTCTTTTCCAGGCTCCCTGAGGCCTTCACCTGCCTTCAAAGCCCTCATTATCAGCTTCGCCGTGCTCCCCTCGTCCGGATTGAGGCGGACCCTCAGCTTGGGTCCCTCAAAGCGTATCGCCTTGGGAGGCTCTGGCGGACCGTATAGGAGGAGCCAGACTCGGACGTTCTTCCTGAAGCCGTGGGAAAGAAGGAAAACGGCGTTTAAGACCCTGCAGAGGACGTCAATCCTTCCGCTCGTCCCGGGGAGGTCTCTCAGCCTGAAGTCCGCCTTGGTATGTGCTTCGTTCGCCTTGATTATGAAGGTTCTCATAAAAGGAGTAGGGCGAAGGGGTTTAAAGGGCTTGACCTATCCAACTGGGGTGGTGAGATGAAGTTCATCAAGGAGACGAAGGAGGGAACGCTCCTCTTCATTCACGTCCAGCCGAAGGCGAAGAAGAACGCGATTGAGGGCGTTGATGAATGGCGCGGAAGGCTGAAGGTCAAGGTAAAAGCCCCGCCCGTCGAGGGGAAGGCGAACAAGGAGGTTGTAAAGTTCTTTTCGAAGCTACTCGGGGCGGAGGTCGAGATAGTGAAGGGCGAGACGAACAGGGAGAAGGATTTACTGGTGAGGGGGCTGAAAGCAGAAGAGGTAAAGAAAAGACTGGGAGTTTGATCACTTCAAAATCCCCAAACTCCTGTTCGTCTTCCTTATGCTCTCCCACTTCTCTGCCATCTCGAACATGGTCCTTATCGCATCGACGTTCTCCGGGACCACGTCACTCTCTTGGTGCACCGCCTGAATGTAGAAGAGCCTGTTTCCTCTCACACTTATGCTCTCCTTCCAGACGGCAATCTCGTAGAGGTTGTTCCACTCGCGGTGCAGGTCGCGGGCGAACTCTATAATTTGCGCAGTGCTGTCGAAGCCCTTTTCCTTCTCGAAGAGGAGCACGCGGGTGGTGTTCTCGAAGATGTCAACTACATCCTTCTCAGTCAGTGGCTTCTTGAGTTCGATCATGACGCTGTGAACGTGCATGAGCGTGGTGGGAACCACGAAGGCAGAGGTTTCAATGTTTACTGGGATAACCGTCTGAACGTCAGGCCCGTGGTGCGAAGGAACGGTAACGCTCGGCGTTATCGCGTTGACCGGGCCGCGCTTGGAGTCGTTCGGGTCGGCTGCGCGGCGTATCATGACGGCGT
The DNA here is from genome assembly GCA_015522395.1 of Thermococcus sp. Taxonomy (GTDB): domain Archaea; phylum Methanobacteriota_B; class Thermococci; order Thermococcales; family Thermococcaceae; genus Thermococcus. The sequence goes on from WAMH01000169.1 coordinate 5,965, forward strand.
AAACGTAGTCGATGTACTCCTGCAGGGCCGAGAGGGTCCTCGTGAGGCCCGTCGTGTTGCACGAAACGACGCGGACGTAGTCCCTTCCAAGGGCCTCCTCGTAGTTGGCCTGTGCCACGAAGGAGACCTCCGCAATCGAGGCCTTCTCGCCGCCCTCAAAAATCGCCTTAACGCCTGCCTTCTCGTAGAGGGCCTTGTTTTTGGCACCCATTCCACCGGGTGTTGCGTCTACAACGACGTCGACCTTTTCGAGGAGGTCGTTTAAAGTACCTGCAACCTCGAAGCCGGCTTTTTCAAAGCGCGGGAGGAAGTCATCACCCGCGGCGTAAACCGGGATTCCCAGCTCTTTGGCGCGGTAGGCCTCGAAGTCCGGCTTCGTCTTCGTGACGCCGATGAGCCTCATATCGTCCTGCTTGGTTACAGCGTAAGCCACGCGCTTTCCTATTGTCCCGTAACCGTTGACACCAACCTTGACCTTGGCCACGACAATCACCGGGAATTTTACAGCGGTAAAATACTTAAGCCTTGTTTTCACCCGCGGTGAGTGGGAACGTTTTTACGGAGTTCACCGTATAATAGACTGGGGTGATCCCCGTGAGAAAGGTGAAAAAGCCTTCTGAAAGGCCTCTCATGCTGCCCGGTGAGGCCGTTTCCCAGCTCGATCCCTTCAACAGGCAGTTCTTCGAGTGGGATGAGGTTCTGAGGCTCTCGCGGAAAAGGCGCAAACCCTCTTCGCCCTCCGTCTGATGGGAAGGTTTAAAGCGTTCTTCCCGAAGGTTCTTCGGTGGTGGCGATGTTCGCCGAGGTACTGACGATAGGTGATGAACTCCTCACGGGAAACACCGTGGACAGCAATTCGGCATTCATAGCGAAAAAGCTCACGGAGAGGGGCTACTGGGTGAGGAGGAAGACCACCGTTGGCGACGACGTCGGGGAGATAAAGGCCGTCATCCGTGAGATTCTGGGGAGGAAGCCGGAGGTTCTGGTCATCTCCGGGGGGTTAGGCCCCACCCACGACGACGTGACGATGGTGGCCGTTGCAGAGGCGCTCAACAGAAGACTCGTCCTCTGCGATGATTGTCTGGAAAAAATCAGGGCCTTCTACGAGCGGCTCTACAGGGAAGGCTACATAGACGACCCCAAACTCAACGAAGCGCGTAGGAAGATGGCCTACCTGCCCGAGGGGGCCGAGCCTCTGGAGAACAGGGAAGGAGCCGCTCCCGGAGCCTACATCGAGCACGGGGGCGTTAAAATATTCGTTCTCCCCGGAATGCCCCGGGAGATGAAGGCGATGCTCGAAAACGAAGTCCTTCCACGGCTCGGCTCGCGGAAGTTCGTTCAGAGAAAGCTCTTAGCGGAGATAACCGACGAGAGCAAGCTAGCGCCGATACTCAACGAAACACTGAAGCGCTTCAACGTCAGGATTCACTCTTCCCCAAAGGGGTTCGGCAGGTACATCGGGATAATCCTCTTCGGAGAGAGCGAGGAGGAGATAGAGCGCGCGAAGGCTTTCATGGAGGGGAAGGGGATCCGCTTCGAAGAGCAGTAGCGAAAGGGTGATAAAGCGGGTTACTTTATGCCTTTTAACTTTAAAGCGTGATACGGTGTTTCACATGCTCCCGCCGGAAGTTCGCTCGATACTCGAGGAGATGCGCTCCGAGAGGATAAGGGGCGCGAGCTGGCTGGCCGTGAAGGGCACTGATGCCTACATCGCCCTCGCCAACATACTTAAGGGAGAGGAACTGGAGAACGCGTTGAGGGAGATGAAAAAAGAGGTTCCTGCGGTAAACAGGACGATGGCGTCGCTCTATAACTTGGCCCGCTTCATGCCCGTGACTGGGAACCCAGAGGTTGTGAGGGCAAAAGCTGAGGAGTTCATCCGCCTCGCGGAGGAGGCGAAGCGCGAGATTGGGAACATAGGGAGCGAGCTTATAGATGAGAACGAGGTTGTGATTACCCACTCCTTCTCCTCCGCGGTTCTCGAGATTTTTAAGACCGCAAAAAAGAAGGGCAAACGCTTCAAAGTTATTCTCACCGAGAGCGCACCTGACTACGAGGGGATAGCTTTGGCAGGGGAGCTTGAAAAGTTGGGCGTTCCCTTTGAGGTTATAACTGACGCCCAGCTCGGCCTCTTCGCGGGGAGGGCGACGCTCGCGCTCGTCGGGGCGGACAACGTGACGAGCGACGGGGCTGTAATCAACAAGACCGGCACGTATCCCCTCGCGCTTGCATGCCACGACAACGGCGTTCCTTTCTACGCAGCCGCCGAGAGCTTCAAGCTCCATCCCGGGCTCACCTTAGAGGAAGTCGAGATAGTCGAGAGGCCCTACTCAAGGCAGGGATACCGCGTCAGAAACTACCTCTTCGACGTTACCCCCTGGCGCTACATCCGGGGTGTGATAACGGAGCTTGGGATTTTAGTTCCCCCAAAGGAGATATGACGGAAAACCCACAGGACAGGTTACAAACAGGCAAAAAACGGAAATTAAGAAGGGAAAAGCTCACTCCTCGTGGGCGAGCCATAGGAGTGCTCCCTTTATGAACGGCCAGTTGCTCTTGATGTACTTTCCGCTGTAGCTGTCGCTGAATGCCTTGCTTGAGCCGTAGACCACTATCCTTCCGTTTCCAACCTGAACCGCGGCCGCGACGATGGGCTCGCTTCCCTCCGAGGCCACGATGTTACCATCTGCATCGACGGAGTAGCCGCTGCTGTAAGCCTTTATGACCCATACTGCGCTTCCGCCAATGGTTATCGTGTCGCCGTTGTAGTAGATGGTCCAGTTCTCCGGGATGAACTTGGTTATTGAGCAGTCCCTGTTGTAGATTCCAACGAACGGATAGTACGGCTTTCCGCTGTTATGTTCCTTGTCCATGAGCTCGTCGGCGTTGAAGTGCACCCCGTACTTACCCACCAGCGCGTTGAGGTCACCGAGGTTGGCGTACTTGTACCAGTCCGCGGCTACGAAGAGGCTACCTCCGTTCTCAACGTACTGCTGGAGGGCGCTTATCTCCGCCTGGGTGAGCTTCTCCTTGGGGTTGAGCAGGATGACCACGTCGTAGTTCTTTAAGAGATCGTAGGTTAGGGGCTCCCTGCTCACATCGACCTGCCACTTGAGCTCCTTCTCAATGTCGCTTACGAGGCCCTTTACTCCAACTTTATCGACGTAGTACTGGCCGTGAGAGTCATCTATCAGCACCTTCGGGATGTGTATTGTGACGTTACCTCCCGTCGAGGGCTGTGTGGTGTTTGTCTGATTAGTCTGGTTGGTCGCGGTGCCGTTAGAGCTTGGCTGCTGGCAGCTTGACCACACCATGTTGAGGGCTTCGTGAAGAAGCGGCAGGGCGTCCCTTACCTCGGTCTCAACGGCCCTGCTCTCCAGGGCCGCCTTCCTTATGTGGACCATGACAGGGAAGTAGTATGAGGCCTTTTCGGGGTTCTGAAGCTGAATTAAGCCCTTAAGCTGGTTGTAAAGTTTATACTCCCTCTGAATCTCGGCCATCTGGGTCTGTATCTCCCGGACCGTCTGCTTGAGGTCGCCGAGGTTGACGTTACACTTCCCAAGCTGCTCAAGGGTCCAGGTGAAGTTCTGGTAGAGCGGCGTGAGGTTGGCCATCGTCCTCAGGTAGAGGCGCTCGTAGAAGGGGGTCAGACCGTATGCGATAACGTTCGGGTCGGGGGCAACCCAGACGTCGGCGTACCTCATGTCGTATGGCCCAAGCTCGACCTTGACCTCGTGAACTCCCGTCTCGGTCGGTATCCAGCTCAGGTTGAACTCGTCCTTCCCCGGCTTCAGGAATACGGTCTCGTTGCGAACCGGTATTCCATCGACGTAGAGGGTGAGCGTGATGTTCTGGCCCTTCTCGCCGTCGTTCTCGGCCACCACAGTCACCCTGGCCGGATGCCCTTTGATGACAGGTCTGGAAACCTGCATCGAGGCTATGCTTATCGGCACGTAGTACTCCACAACGAGCTCCGGGTGATCGTTTGGATGCCTTGTGTCGTCCTTTGAGGTGAAGTAGATGTAGTCCTTGACGTGGACGTGGCTGAGGTTGGAGTGGAGGTAGAAGCTCACGACACCGTCCCCGAGGAACTGTTCCCTGACGAAAGAGGTGACGTTCCATCCGTAGGTGGCTCTGACGTTGCCGTCCGGCAGGTTAATGACCACCCATGAGAGCGGCCCGGTGGCGTTCTTCGGCCTGTTGGACCACCTTATCGTCTTCTCGCTCCAGTTGTCGTCGTAGACGCCGTAGACCGTGACGTTGTGGGAGAGCTCCCCGTAGTGGTAGTAGGCGTGGAGAACCAGCGTTGCCTTCAGGATGATCGCCGCGGGTGGAATGGAGTCCCTCAGGTCGAACTTGAGGTATGCACGCTCCTCCTTGCCCCAGTAAGTTCCGACCCTTAGCCTGGTGTTCTTGTAGTCAACCCATCCCCCTTCGTCAACCCAAGCGTCGTCGGTGGGGCTAACAGCTATGGTTTTGGTGGCGTAGCCCTGAGCGGCGCTTACAGGGTGGGTTCCCAGCGGGACGATGCCCAGAACCAAAATAAGAGCTAAAACTACTGCCCATTTCCTCATGGGATCACCTACTAAAAAGCGTCCGGAAGCTAAATAAATTTTTCCTTCCCGCAAAGCCTAAAAGCGCTACCCCAAATAGTACTGTGGTGGTCAAAATGTCCATCACTACAAAAACCGGAGACAAGGGTTTGACGGGCCTCTTTACCGGCGATCGCGTTGCGAAGTACTCACCGGTAATGGAAGCAAACGGGACGATAGATGAGCTTGACAGCTTCATCGGCGAGGCGAAGCACTACGTTCCGGGGGAGATGACTGAGATACTGGAGAAAATACAGGTCCAGCTCTACGGCATCATGGGAGAGCTTGCCAGCAAGGGGAAGTACGTCAAGGTCAGCGAGGAGAAAGTCAGGTGGATGGAGGAGCTGATAGCGAAGTACGAGGAAGAGTTCCAGATGAAGGCCTTCGTCCTGCCGGGTTCGACGATAGCGAGTGCAAAGCTGGACATCTGCAGGACGGTCGCGAGAAGGGCCGAGAGGAAGGTTGCCAAGCTCGTTCTCGACTACGGCTTCGGCAAGAACGCCCTCGTCTACCTCAACAGGCTCAGCGACCTGCTCTTCATAATGGCGCGCGTTATCGAGAAGAGGGAAGGCAAGGTCAAGGAGGTCAGTCAGTCTTCCTGAACTCCCTCATACTCTCCTCGTATCTGTCCGCGAGGAGCTCATCAACCCTGTCCTCAACGTCTCTAAGGGCCCGCTGTGCCTCTTCGATGGTGGAACTCACAACGGCCACTCCAAGACCGCCTATTCTCTTTATGGCTATGGTCTTGGAACCGTTCTTTATGTAAATCTCAATGTTTCTTTCCTCCAGCCCAAGGTCCTCGGCCTTCTTTTCCACGTACTTAAGGATGTCCTCTATGTGCGCCCCAAGCTTCTCGTTGCCCTCGAGGCTGAGGCCATCCTGGGTTATGACCATCTCGTAAATCTCTGGTTTCTCCCTGCCCCACAGGAATGATAGGACTCTCGCTGGCATGCTATCACCCCCAAAAAGAAGGGGGTCAGTAGAGCATCTCCTCGAGCTTTGGAAGGACCTTCCTAAGCTCAAGCTTCATCCTGCCAAGGTTCAGCCCCTCATCACCGATGACGATGAGGTAGTAATCCGTCTTTATCGGATTCACAAAAGTTCTGGCGTTCTTGTATTCGAGTATGGCCTCCTTCAGCTCACCTGCCCCAAATTGATCTCCCATGAGCTTTATGGCTGAAAGCAGCTCGTGCAGAACTCCGGCGATGGCGTCCCTGTCAAGGTTCTTCTTCATGGCCGATTCGATGACGAGACCGTCCTTGTCAACAACTATAGTCCCGATGACGCCGTCGATCTCCAGCATGTCGGTGAGAACCTTTCCCATAACGAGGTCCACCGCCGCCATCCTATCACCCCCCGCTTTTTATACTTCTCATGTTTAGAAACAAAAAGTTACTTTAAAAATTTTGCGGCTCCTCTCCCGCGAGGATGTTCCGGTGCTTAACCCAGTAGTAGAGCACCACCATCCCCATACCCACCCAGAGACCGAGGGAAACTGTCCACGCGGGGAACCTGTCGAGGAGCGGACCGACGGCGATTAGCCCGAAGGGGCCGGCCGAATGCATGAGAACCGCCATCGCTGAAAAGACTCTTCCACGGACCTCGCTCGGAACCGCGCGCTGTATCTTCGAGTTTATCGGCACGTTAAGGAAAGCCTCAACCGCTCCCCAGAGGACGTTAACTCCGGCCAGAAGGAAGAAAGCCGAATCCGTGGAAAGGGCCGATGCGGGGCTTATGAGCCACGTGAAGACCAGTATCATGATGCCGTCAAAGAAGAGTGCATGGAAGAGGTATCTTCCGGCCTTCTTGCCGAACTTCGCCGCTATCAGCGCGTTTCCAGTCAGTGCTCCAACCATGAAGGCGCTCTCCTGGAGGCCGAACTGGTAGCTTGAGAACTTCAGGATTTCCCTCATGGCGTAAGGCATCAGAACGGCGCCGAAGGGCTGAGCAAAGGCTATCAGGAATATTGCAAAGCCCATAAGGGTCCAGAGGTAGCGGTTCGAGCGAATGAAGGCCACCCCCTCCTTTATGTCCGAAACAACCTGCCCGAGACCCTCAAGTTCCCTGGCCTTCCATTCGTATTTGATGAG
>WAMH01000170.1 GCA_015522395.1 Thermococcus sp.
GGCATGCTCAGCAGGGTCTGATTCCTTTAGCCTTTTAAGCTCCGCAGAGAAGATGGGATGTGCTGGTTGGAAAAGTCGGCCTCGACAGCTCCTCAAGGATAGCCTTCCAGAGCCACGCCCATACGGATCACTTCGTCAGCGGGGAGATTATCTTCGCGACAAGGGCGACGAAGTACCTCAGTCACCTCAGGAAGGGCGGCTTCTACCGCGAGGTGGACTTCGGAAAGACCTTCTACCTTAGCGATTACAGGGCGAAGCTCTATCCAGCGGGCCACATGCTCGGCTCGGCGGGGATAAAGCTCTGGCTCGAGAACGGGACGCTCTTCTACACCGGCGACACGAAGTGGTACAAGCTGAGGACCGCTGAAAAGAGCCGCTTCCCGAGAGCGGACTTCCTTATAATCGAGGCCACCTTCGGCGTTCCGAGCTTCACCTTTCCCGCACCGAGAGAGGCGGAGAAGAAGCTGATTGCCTTCTTGGAGGAGGCATTGGATCGGGGAAAAAGACCGGTCCTCTACGTCAACCAGATGGGGAAGGCTCAAGAGATTATGAAGATACTCGACGTCCACGGCTACACGGTTAGGCCGAGCGGGGAGATGGTCAAGGTTGCCCGCGTGTATTCAAAATTTGGAATTGGGTTCGGGAACATAGCGGACGACGGCGACGTCGTTCTGCGCTCCTACCGCTCGCCGAGAGTCGAGAACTCGCTTTCTCCCTGGGAGCTTACCGTTTCGGGCTTTGGGGGGCTTAAGCTGAGCAACCACGCCGACTTCTGGGAGCTGATTAGGATCGTTGAGAGGGTCAGGCCGGAGAAAGTCTTCACGGTCTACGGCTTCGCCAATGAGTTCGCGAAAATCCTCCGAGGTATTGGCGTTGATGCGATGGCGATTTCGAGAAAAGGCAGGTTGCCCTTTGAATAAATTACCACACAGGTCTCACAGAGACAAAACGGCGATATCACCCGTTACATCCGAACGAATTTTTGGACAATCATTCAAAAATAAAGGAAAAACTTAATATATTTCGATTTCATAAGGAGATATTGGAAAAATATTCACAAAAGAAAAGAGCAGGGCGTGGAAGCGCCCCACCCCAGCCCCACGACCGCGCGTGCCCCGATTAGAATGTTAAGGAGGTGATACCCAGGGCTTCTTCCTCTTTCCCCACTCTTCTTCCCGGTTTTTAAAGTTCAATGAACTTAGCTGTTCTTTCGGGAACATATTTCAACGCAAAACTTTATAAGCTCTTCTCTTTTAGTAACTATCGGTAAACAAAACGTGGGGGTGGTGCCGATGGCCTGGAGGAGGGACCGCTACTGGGACCCATTCGACCTGATGAGGGAGATCCAGGAGGAGATCGACGCCATATTCAGGGACGTCATGCGCGGTCCCAGGCTTTGGAACATCCGCGAGCCAGAGGAGAGCATCGCCGTCAGTGAGACCTGGAGAGAGCCCTTCGTGGACATCTTCGACCGCGGCGACAGGTTCGTCATCACAGCAGAGCTTCCCGGCGTCAGGAAGGAGGACATCAAGCTCCGCGTCACCGAGGACACTGTCTACATCGAGGCTCAGATCAAGCGCGAGAAGGAGCTTGAGGAGGAGGGTGCCATAAGGGTGGAGCGCTACTACAGCGGTTACAGGAGGGTCATCAGGCTTCCAGAGGAGGTCATCCCGGAGAAGGCCAAAGCGAGGTACAACAACGGCGTCCTCGAGATCGAGATACCCAAGAAGAAGCCGACCAAGACCGAGAAGGAGGGCTTCGAGGTCAAGATTGAATGATTTTTCGATTTATTTTCGGGGCTCTGCCCCTTACAGCTTGCCAGTTGAATGGCTTAAATCGGAACTAACGAATTACAATCGTCGGTCAAAAAAGTTGGAGGTGGTAAATAATGACCGAGAAGAGAGAGGTTAAGCTTAAGGTTGCTTCCGCTTACCAGCGCGACGTTGGTAGGGGAATCGTTAGGATAGACCGCAAAGCCATGCGTGAGATTGGAGTCCAGAGCGGCGACATAATCGAGATAATCGGAACCAAGAACACCGCTGCCGTAGTCTGGCCCGCTTATCCAGAAGACGAGGGACTCGGCATAATCCGCATGGACGGAACCATCAGGAAGAACGCCGGTGTTGGTCTCGGCGACGAGGTCACAATAAGGAAGGCCGAGGTCAAAGAAGCTAAAAAGGTCATCGTTGCCCCCACCGAGCCGATGCGCTTCGGCGGCGACTTCGTCGAGTGGTTCCACAGCAGGCTCGTTGGCAGGCCGGTCGTCAGGGGGGACTACATAAAGGTCGGAATCCTCGGTCAGGAGCTGACCTTCGTCGTTACTGCAACGACTCCAGCCGGAATCGTCCAGATAACCGAGTTCACCGACTTCCAGGTCAGCGAGAAGCCGGTTAAGGAGGTCAGCAAGACCGCGGCCCTTGGCGTCACCTACGAGGACATAGGCGGCCTCAAGGACGTCATCCAGAAGGTCAGGGAGATGATAGAGCTTCCGCTCAAGCATCCGGAGATATTCGAGAAGCTCGGCATCGAGCCGCCCAAGGGTGTGCTCCTCTACGGTCCGCCCGGAACCGGTAAGACACTCCTGGCCAAGGCGGTGGCAAACGAAGCTAATGCACACTTCATAGCCATCAACGGACCAGAAATCATGAGCAAGTACTACGGTGAGAGCGAGGAGAGGCTTAGGGAGGTCTTCAAGGAGGCCGAGGAGAACGCCCCGGCGATAATCTTCATC
>WAMH01000171.1 GCA_015522395.1 Thermococcus sp.
ACCCTCAACGGGATAATCCCTAACTCCATAAAGGGTGACTTCAAGGGGACTGTCATAGTGAGGAATCCCCTCACCGGAGAGGAGTTCAGCACGCTTGAAACTCCCGTTTCTAAGCTCTCAACGGTTGTCGGCCTCGTCCTCCAGAATCCGGAGAGCCAGTTATTCAACATGACCGTTGAGGAGGAGGTCGCCTTCGGACCGGAGAGTCTTGGGCTGCCAAGGGACGAGGTACTCGAGCGCGTTCGCTGGGCGCTTGGGGTTACCGGCTTGAGTGGGCTTGAGGATGAGTTCCCCCCCAACCTCAGCGGTGGTCAGCAGCAGAGGCTCGCAATAGCTGCCATACTGGCGATGAAGCCGTCGATACTCGTGTTGGACGAGCCCACGAGTCAGCTCGACCCACGCGGAAAGAGGGAGGTCCTGAACCTGGTGTCTGCCCTCAGGCGGGAGCACGGTATGACCGTTGTTCTGGTCGAGCACAACACCGATTACCTTTTCAGAACCGCGGATAGGATAGTTGTTATGAACCGGGGCTCCGTTTTTATGGAGGGCACTCCAAGGGAGATAGCTGAAAGGGCCGATGACCTTATGAAAATCGGCGTCAAACTACCGGCATCGGTTGAGATCTCCGCGGAGCTTAAAAAGAGGGGACTTGCGGAGGACATTGCCCTCACACCGGACGAGCTTCCTGCCTTGACAGGATTTCCCTCACGTTGAAGCCCTCCCCCAAAATCTCGTGTTTGAGGTCGTAGATTTTCAGGATTAACTCGAACCTCGCGTCGGGGTTCTCCACCTTCTCCGCCTCTTTGAGTGCCATGTCGATAAGGTTCAGGGCTTTTTTAACGTCTCTTCGCTCCTCGATGCTCCCAAGGTAGTAGAGAGTGAGGGCCCTGTGGAAGGGACTGGTTATGTGTTTTGTGACCAGCAGGGCCTTTTCTTCGTCTCCTGATATGTACAGGTTTTCTGCTATGCGGGCCAGTACCACGTCGATGCCCTTCGGGTCCTTTACCATCTTTATGGCTTGGGCGACTTTTCTCATGAGGCCCCTTCGTAGAAACTCCATGAGCACGTCTCTGATAACGTCCGGCTCATCGGCTGCCAGATCCAGTGAGGTTTTCAGGGCAATGTCCCCGTTTAGATCATCGTTGAGTTCGTAGAAGATGATCGCGAGTTCCGAGAGAAGAATGGCGCGGTATCTCCTGTTGGAGATCCCGTTTATCGTGGGAATGAGTTCCCTGACGATATCCTTGATCCTGCGCAGTTCTCCTTCACTCGGCTTCTCCTCGGTATCCCCGAGTTCTTTCGCCGTCGACCTCAGTATCATCCTCAGCGCCAGGAACGTATTGTGCTCCTTCTCGAGGTCTTTGAGAAGATTCATTGCCTTCTCCAACTCCCCCTCGTAGAGATAAGCTTCTATGTCCTCCAGTACCTCAGAATCAGAACGTTTCTTTTCTCCCCTTCTGAAGAACCTCTCCAGCTTTTCCATGTCACCCGCCTTCGAGCAGGAGTTCTAGATATGAGCGCCTCTCGAAGTGCGTGACGCCGATGCCCATTAAAAGGTTCTTCAGTTTTTCGACTATCCTCCCGACGTTTTCTTCCTCTTCCGTGAGGGCCTCCGCTTCAACGAACTTCCCGAGCCCTTCCACCTCGTCCAGGGCTATTATAACGCCTTTCTCAACGTGGTACTTTTCCCGGGTCTTTCTGACCGTGAAAACCCTCTTAAAGCCGAGCTCCAGAAGTATCTCCTCGTGCCTCTCCGGATTCTCTATCTGGACCTCTATCTCCTTTCGCGTCTTGGAATTGGAATCGATCTTCGGCCCCTTATAGGTTAGGAAGGCCTCGAAGTGCCCGTCGAAACGCTTTAACCTTATCCTCAGGGCCTCGTCCGTCCGGGAGAAGTCCCGGCACGGGTGCTGGAAGTAAACGTCCTCCTGTTTTTCCCTTCGTATCATCTCAAACCTTTCTCTGACCCTCTCGAAGATCTCGTCGTTGGCGTAGCCCTTGACCTCTATCTCTATCATGATCGCACCCCAGAATAGAATCGTTCCAGAGGGTATAAACTTTTTCGGGGAAAAGAAAGAAGGGCCTCACGGGGTGAGGTCCATCGGCCTGAGTTCCTCGAGGAAGTGCTTCGCGAACTCTATTGTTTTCTCGATGTCCCTCAGATCGGCGGTCTCGACCTGGCTGTGCATGTAGCGTATCGGTATGCTCAGAACTGCCGTCGCAACACCCTCCCTGTTGATCTGCATGATGTTCGCGTCGGTTCCTGTCGGCCTCGGCGAAGCCTCGACCTGGAGTTCAATACCGTACTTCTTGGCAACCTCGTCGGCGAAGGCCCTGAGCTTGGGGTTGATGTTTGGACCAACGTCCATGACCGGTCCGCCGCCGAGCTTCGGAACGATCTTGCCCTTGTCGCCGACCTGCTTGGCGAAGGTAACGTCCATCGCTATTCCGATTTCGGGGCCGATGGCGTAGGAAGCGACGCGCGCCCCCCTAAGACCTACTTCCTCCTGGACGGAACCAACGAAGTAAATGTCGGCCTCGTGGTTCTCAAGCCTCTTCGCGGCCTCGAGCATGGCGTAGAGGCAAACCCTGTCGTCTAAGTAAGGGGTTGCAATCCTGTTCTCGTTGAGCTGAACGAAAGCCGGGGCGAACTCGCCTACAGTTCCAACGCGGAAGCCTAATTCCTCAGCCTCCTCCCTGCTGTCTATGCCTACATCAACTATTATCGTGTCCCAGTCCGCGGCCTTCTTCCTGTCCTCCGGCTTTTGGAGGTGCGGCGGTATGTGGCCGACAACTCCAAAGCGCTCGCCCTTCTCGGTGAAGAACCTTATCCTCTGCGCAACCAGGGTTCTCGGGTCAACGCCGCCGATGGGGACAACGTGGAGGTAGCCCTCCTTGTCTATGTGGTTCACCATGACGCCTATCTTGTCCATGTGGGCGGCTATCATTATCTTCGGTCCAGAACCCTTCTTGTGGGCTATGACGTTGCCGAGCTTGTCGATGTAAACCTCATCGGCAA
>WAMH01000172.1 GCA_015522395.1 Thermococcus sp.
CCGCGCTTGATCAGGTCCTTTCTAACAACGTCGGGGTTTTCGCGGATGAGCTTTATATCGAGCATAGCTTTCACCTGGGAGAGGAACGGCGGGGACTTTAAAAAAGGTTTTGATGGCTACACAGCCACCTACACAAAACCGATTTAAGAAACGGAAACCAAACCATAGCGATGGGCATGAAGGCGCTTTACCTCAGCCTGCTCAGGAAGTACGAGGAAGCCTACAGGGAGGCGCTGAGCGAGGGGAACGCGGAAAGAGCGCGCGTGTCGGCCCTCCAGTGCGCTGGACTTTTCAGAAAGCTCGCCTCAGAAGACCTTCAGTTCTCGCACTACTACCTCGAGCAGGCCGCGGAGTGGGAGAAGCGGGCCAGGGAACCGGCGGTTTCTGGGGCGGTTCCTAAAAGGCTCGGCGGGGAAGTGGAGAGGTAAAGGCGCTCATCCAGAGGACTGGAGTTTCATGGGATGGCGTTGGCGGGCTGAGGGAGGCGAAGAAGCTTTTGGCCCAGACGGTTGGGGTTGCCCTCGCCCGCACTCCTAGATGGATGATGCGGCGAGACGCGTTTTGGCTTCGATCCTCAAGGAAATGGACGGCTTTAAGGACCCCTCTTTGGCTGGAAAGCATGTAGTAACCCTCGCCGCGACCAACGCGCCCTGGGACCTCGACGAGGCGGTTCTCTCGAGGCTTCCGATGAGGATCTACGTCCCCCCTGCCCGGTGAGGGTGCCGCCGAAGAGATACTGCGCATTCACCTCCGCGGGATTCCTGTCGGGGTTAATCTAAAGGCGGTGGCCAGGTTAGCGGTTAGGCAGCTCTACTCGGGGAGGGAGATAGCGAACCTCTGCTCGCTACCCTTCGCATGCTCGAGGAGATGAACCCGGAGCTTGGGGACCCAATCAGGGTAGGCTCGATAGCGGGAAAAACGCTCACCACAAGGCCCCTTGAGGCGAGGGACTTCAACTACGCCTTCAGGAGGGTGAAGAGTCCCGTGAAGAGGGCGCTCCTCAAAAGATACGAAAAATGGGCAGAGGAGTACGGCGTTTAGCCGAAGAAAGTAACCTCAACCTCTTCTCCAGCCTCAAGTATCTCAACGTTCTCCGGAACCTCGATGAAACCGTCTGCATTTACGAAGCTGGTAACCGCTCCGCTTCCTTTGAGTATCGGGACGGCTTTATTGCCCTCTATTCTAACTGGAAGGAACTGCCTCCTACCCTTAACCGAGAAGACCTTGTGGGCGAGCCTCTTCCTGACCCTCCTGACCTCGCTCTCCCTTCCGATGAGCTTCCTGAGAAGCGGAGCGACGAGTAGCGTGAAGTTCGTGAGGCAGCTCGTTGGATACCCAGGCAGGCCGAAGACGGGCTTTCCGTCGACTATTCCAATCACCGTCGGCTTGCCGGGCTGTATTGCTATGCCGTGTATCTTAACCTCGCCAAGCTCCTCAACGATGGAGCTGGTTAAATCCCTCACGCCGCCGCTCGCGCCTCCGCTGAGGAGAACGATGTCGCAACATTCCAAACCTTTCTCTATGAGCGCCTTGAGGCTCTCGCGGTCGTCCCTCGCTATCCCGAGGAAGACCGCCTCCCCGCCAAGCTCCCTCACCGCATCGGTTATGGCCCTGCCGTTGATGTCGTAGATCTTCCCGGGCGTGAGTTCCTCTCCGGGCGGGATTATCTCGCTGCCCGTGCTTATTACAGCCACCTTCGGCCTTCTGAAGACGGGAACCTCGGCCATGCCCACCGCCGATAGGAGTGCCGTCTCCTTGAAGGTCAGCCTCGTGCCCTTCCGCAGGAGGGGCTTGCCCTTTCCAATGTCCACGCCCGCTTTCATTACGCCCATCGCTGGATAGGCCGGCTTGAAGACTAAAATCTCATCCCCCACCCTCTCGACGTCCTCGAACTGGATTACTGCATCGGTACCCTCTGGAAGGGGTGCACCTGTGGATATGTAAACCGCTTCGCCCCTTCCCGGCTTCAGGGCTGGGGCATCGCCCGCATGGACCTCGCCTATGACCTTCAGCCTCACAGGCTCGCTCTCGCTCGCCATGAACGTGTCCTCGGCTCTGAGGGCGTAGCCGTCAACCGTTGCCCTGTCAAAGGGAGGGACGTCGATGGGGGAAACTACATCCTCGGCCAAAACCCTGCCGAGCGCCTCTTCGAGGGGAACGCTCTCCACTTTAGGCTCGAGGGGAAACGAGCTGATAACCTCGAGTGCCTTCTCAAGGGGGACAACCTTAAGGAACGCCATTCCATCACCCTGAGAAAAGAGGTGGGTTTTCTATAAATGGGTTGCGTAAGCGAAGGTGTTTACATGGGAGTCATTATCCCGACAAAGATTTCTCGTGGAGAATAATTCAAACAGTCCATGATAAAAGCCGGAGCTCACCACTCGTCGTCCTCGTCCCAGTCCTCGTCTTCCCACTCTTCTTCCCAGACGTCCTCAAAATCATCCTCGTCAAGCTCCCACTCGTCCTCAAGGGGTTCCTCCTCAAACTCCTCAAATTCATCAACTTTCTTCCTTTTCCTGGGAGGCTCCATCCGTATCCCCGGTTCTACTCCGCTGGAAGAACTTATAAACTTTTTTCCACCGTGAGGAGGGCTTCAGGGCTCTTATTTTCAAATGGGCGGCTTTGGAAAGGTTTTTAATTCACCACTCCGATCAACTATCATGAGGGTGGCGATAGTAACTAGAAACGCGAGGGCCTACTACCGTGCCGCAAAGGTCCTGAAGGAGTACGGGATCCCGTTTCACAGTGCCTGCCCGGGAGAGGAGCTCCCCCTGGACGTGGAAGCCGTTCTGACCTCCAGGGAGGAATACAGAGAGGTAGAGTTTCCGGTCAAGGTTGTTATCGGGGAAAACTTCGTGGACGAGCTCCTGAGAAAGCTCAACGGGACCGGACGTGCCGGGAGGATTTACATAGCGATTGACCCCGGTGAAAGGCCGGGGGTGAGCGTCATAGCCGACAACCGCGTGCTTGAGGTCTACCACCTGAGCAGCCCCAGGGACGTGGAGACGATAGTGGGACTCCTCAATAAGTATCCGGACGCGAGGATAAAGATAGGTCACGGGGCCAAGAGGCAGAGGGCCCTCATGCTCCGGGCACTGGGGGAAGTCCTCGGATACGATTATCCCCTTATAGTCGTGAACGAGAGGAGAACCACCCCCAAGGTCAGCGGACTGGACGTTTCACAGGTTCAGGACATAGTCGCGGCCATAAACATCGGCCTCCGCGAGGGGAGGGAAACGAGCATAGCTGCCCTCCTCAACGTTGGTGAGCCTACTAAGCGCGAGATCGAATACATAAAGAGGAGGAGCCGCGAGCTCAGCGGAAACATTACGATATCGTCCAGACTGGCTAGAGAGGTGGCCCTGGGAAACCTCACGCTTGAGGAGGCAATAGAGAGACAGGGGATGGGTTGAGATGATATTCGGTAAAGGAGACGAGAGGTATGAGAAGATCAAGCTTCGCGTTGCAGAGGCCCTGAAGAGGGATGTAGGAAGGGGCATAGTCCGCTTCGATAAGAAGTACCAGAAACAGCTCGGGGTCGAGCCCGGCGACATAGTTGAACTCATAGGCGAACGCTCCACCGCGGCGATCGTTGCCAATCCCCATCCGGACGACAAGGGACTTGACATAATAAGGATGGACGGATACATCAGGAGGAACGCGGGGGTAAGCATAGGTGATTACGTTACCGTTGCCAAGGCGGAGGTTCAGGAGGCCAAGAAAGTCGTTCTGGCCCCTGCCCAGAAGGGAGTCTTCATACAGCTCCCAGGCGACATGGTGAAGGGTAACCTTCTCGGCAGACCCGTGGTCAAAGGAGACCTTGTCGTGGCAAGTAACAGGAGTGAAAACTACTACGGAGGCTCTCCCTTTGATGAGCTGATCAGGGGGCTCTTTGAGGCCATGCCTCTCGGCTTCGGTGAGCTCAAGTTCGTAGTGGTCAGTACCGTTCCCAAGGGCATAGTTCAGATAACCTACAACACCGAGGTGGAGGTTCTCCCTCAGGCCGTTGAGGTGCGCGAGGAGGCCATCCCGGAGGTAACCTATGAGGACATAGGTGGCCTGAGCGACGCCATCCAGAAAATCCGCGAGATGGTCGAACTTCCGCTTAAGCATCCCGAGCTGTTCGAGCGCCTTGGAATCGAGCCACCGAAGGGAGTTCTCCTCTACGGCCCGCCCGGAACCGGTAAGACTCTGCTAGCAAAGGCCGTAGCGAACGAGGCCAACGCTCACTTCATAGCGATAAACGGACCGGAGATAATGAGCAAGTTCTACGGAGAGAGCGAGGAAAGGCTTAGGGAGATATTCAAGGAAGCTGAGGATAACGCCCCCGCGATAATCTTCATCGACGAGATCGACGCGATAGCGCCAAAGAGGGAGGAAGTGGTTGGAGAGGTCGAGAAGCGTGTTGTGAGTCAGCTGCTGACTTTAATGGACGGTCTCAAGAGCCGCGGAAAGGTCATCGTCATAGCGGCCACCAACAGGCCTGACGCCATTGACCCGGCACTGAGGAGGCCGGGACGCTTTGACAGGGAGATAGAGGTCGGTGTTCCGGACAAGGGGGGCAGGAAGGAGATACTCCAGATACACACGAGAAGCATGCCCTTAGAACCGGACTACGACAAGGCAGCCGTACTGAAGGTCCTTGAGGAACTGAAGAAGCGCGGTTCACCCAACAGTGGAAAGCTGGAGGAACTCATCGAGGCCGTGAAGAACGCCAGGGACGAGAACGAGATAAAGGATGCCCTGAAGAAGGAGAGCGAGCTCTACGCAGAGGTAAGGGCGAGGCTGATCGACAGGATGCTCGAGGAGATAGCCGAGGTTACGCACGGTTTCGTCGGTGCTGATTTGGCAGCGCTGGCCAGAGAGGCCGCGATGGTCGTCCTGAGGAGGTTAATCAAGGAGGGCAAGGTGAGTCCGGAGCACGAGAGGATCCCCCCGGAGGTCCTTCAGGAACTTCGCGTCAGGAAGTCCGACTTCTACGAGGCACTGAAGATGGTCGAGCCTTCGGCACTCAGAGAGGTGCTCATAGAGATTCCCAACGTCCGGTGGGATGACATAGGCGGGCTGGAAAACATAAAAGAGGAGCTCCGCGAAGCTGTGGAGTGGCCACTCAAGTACCCCAAGGCGTTCCAAAGGCTTGGAATCGAGCCGCCGAAGGGAGTTCTCCTCTACGGCCCGCCCGGAACCGGTAAGACTCTGCTAGCAAAGGCCGTAGCGAACGAGAGCAGCGCCAACTTCATAGGCATCCGCGGGCCGGAAGTGCTGAGCAAGTGGGTCGGCGAGAGCGAGAAGAGGGTGAGGGAGATATTCCGCAAAGCTAGACAGGCGGCTCCGACGGTGATCTTCATCGACGAGATCGACGCAATTGCACCCGCCAGGGGCGCCGAAGGTAACCACGTCACGGACAGACTCATCAACCAGCTCCTGACGGAGATGGATGGAATAGAAAGGAACAGCGGTGTTGTCGTCATAGCGGCCACCAACAGGCCGGACATCCTAGATCCCGCCCTGCTCAGGCCGGGAAGGTTCGACAGGCTGATACTCGTTCCAGCGCCAGACGAGAAGGTTCGCCTTGAGATACTGAAGGTGCACACGAGACGCGTGCCGCTCGCGGAGGACGTTGACCTGAGGGAACTCGCAAAGAAGACGGAAGGCTACTCCGGGGCCGATCTGGAGGCACTGGTCAGGGAAGCCGCTTTGACGGCGATGCGCAGGATAATGGCAGAGCTTCCAGCTGAGGTCGTGGAGGGGGAGAGCGAGGAGTTCCTTGAGAGGCTGAAGGTGTCAAAGCGGGACTTCGAGGCAGCCTTTAAGAAGGTGCGCCCGAGCATAACGCCCTACATGGTCGAGTACTACAGGAACTTTGAGGAGAACAGAAAGAGAACCGCCAGGGAGAAAGCTGGGGGACCGGACTACTACACCTTCTGACCCCCTTTCAATTCGGAAAAAGTTTTATACGTTGATGCCCAAGGGGTTACACGATTAAACCGGAGGGTGGCGAAGATGGTCAAGGTAATGGCCTCAAAGCTTAGGGACGTTGAGCTTATTACCGACACTGGTGTGAGACTCGGATGGGTCTACGACCTCAGTTTCGACGAGGAAACCGGGGATATCCTGGTCATAGTAGCGGAGCCGGACGAGGATCTCGACACGAGCGAGTTTGTTACCGACCACGAGGGGCTCCTTCTCGTCCCGGTCAGCGCCGTGAAGAGCATCGGGGAGGTTATAATCATCGACTCAACGAAGCTGGCGGTAAAATCCAAGCTCAGAAAACCCACGGCAATAAAGAAGGGTGTTGAGGGGCCGGGACACCCTCCAGAGCGCCCAAAGCCCCCGAGGGAGGGTGGACTCTAGATCCCCTCAAAGAGCCTCTCCGCTAGGAAGCGCGGGAGGCCTGCTTCGATTATCTTTCTGGCCGCTTCTCCGACCTCGTACTCAACACGGCGGAACTCAACGTTGTCCGGCGGCTCTTCTTCGGTGTTTATGACCGCGTACGCCGCCCTCCAATCGCCGTCACGGGGCTGTCCCACGCCACCGGGGTTTATTACCCTCCTGTCCCCAACGAGCTTGAGCATAGGAACGTGAGTGTGGCCGACGATGAGGTCGTCCTGTTTCACGTAGCTTAAAACTGCCCTGAACTCGCTCTCCGGCAACCAGGGAAAGAGGTATTCATCGAGGGGCGCCCTCGGTGAGCCGTGGATTAAGAGGTAGCTCCGGCCGGCATCATCGGTGAAGAGCTGCCTCACGGGGAGCCTCCTGAGGAACTCGAGGTTCTCGATGCTCATAACCCATTGGTGCCACCTCACCGCTTCCCTCGCGTAGGGGTTGAAGCCCCAGTCAGCGCCGAAGGCTATCGCGTTGTCGTGGTTTCCGCGAACGCAGAGGAAAGTCCTTTTCTCCATCTGCCCCCTCACGAACTCGACGACCTCGTTTGGTGAAGCTCCGTAACCAACCAGATCACCCATGCACAGGATTGCGTCCGCCTTCTTAACTTCCTCCCAGACCGCCTGAAGGGCTTCCCAGTTGGAGTGCACATCGGAAATTAGGGCGATGATCATGGTATCACCGCTTCAAACCACGCTCCCCCGGTTTATATGACATTCTCACCGCGGCACCTATGAGGAGCGACCCGAGGACTATCATAACTAGACCCCAGAAGGGAGTTCCGCTGAGCACATCGATTTTCCTGGGAGATTCTGGACAGCCAAGGGTAAGGTTCTGGCGCGCCTCGAGTTCTTTGAAACTGAACCCCCTGCCGAGGATTACCATGGATTCATCCAAGACACCAGAGTGGTAGATGTATCCGCCGAACGGGTTTCTGTAGAGCAGGGTGTAGCCGATTTTGCCCCGCTCTGGACTGCATCCAGCCCTGAAGAAAAGTGGAGTGCCATGATAAGTCTCGTTTAGTACCGAGAAAGAGCCGTTGTTCAATGAGAGGATGACCTCGCCGTCGTCCCCGTAAACCGTGCCACGGGGAGCGCTCACGTTTAAAACGAATGGGTGATTGCAGGTGAATGCTATTCCCCCGAAGTTCCCTGCTTGGGAGATTATTACAAACCTCCCATTGCTCACCTTCAGAAAGCCGGCGTAGTCACCCGAGACCGCGTAGACGATAACTTGCTCCTCCCACGACAGGTTCTCGACGTAGAGGTTCTTGAAGGAGAGCGGCTTTGGAGGGTAGAACAGTCCATTCCTCCTTTCAAAAACGTAGGAAGTTCCGTTCGGGTTGTTCAACACCTCTATCGTGCTCGCGTTTAGGGGGACCTTCAAGGCCAGCACGTAAGCATCAACCTCACCGCCGTTCTGAACCTTCAGCGGGCGGGCGAAGCTCAGCTTCATCTCCGTGTATCGTGGTTTGCATTCTCCACCTGCATGAATCGCTGAGGCGATGAGCACGGATCCGAGCAGAAAAAGGAAGACACCAAGTGCGATGAGTTTTTTCATCGTTTCTCCCCCCATCTTAAAATGACCAGCAGAAGGAGAACCCCAACGCCGATCCCGAGGAGAACGAGAGGCACATCCCCATAGCCGCCGCTGGAAATGGTTGTGCAGTTGACGCGGTAGGTGTAGGCAATCAGCCGCGTGCAGTTGTCGTAGAGGGTGAGGTTTTCGAAGGAGAACCCCCTTTCAATGACGACCCCTATGGGCTTCCACCGCACTCCAGCAAGGTGCCCCTCGTATCCGCCGGAGCCGAGTTTCATTTCTATATTGTAACCCGTCATCTTCACGCGGGTTTTTGTCTCGCAGCGGACACAGTACGCCAGTCCGGCTTTGATCGGAGATCCGTTGAAGATCCTGTTCCCGGCAGTGGTGTATGAGTCCTTAAAGATGAAGTCCATGCCGTTCCTGCCCGTAACCACAAGCGAACCGCGCGGATAGGTGATGTTGAGGTAGAACCCGTCATTGGAAACGTTCATGGACAGCGGCGAGGTAAGAACGAACCTTCCCCTGGAGAAGTTCAGGGGAGGAACGTACCTGGCGGAGAAACCCGAGTAGAAGACGAGGAAGGTTGCATTGTGCGGGAGCTCCGATACGACCACATTATCTACCATGACCCTCCTGGCTGGAACGTAGACTTCACCGACCTTCAAAAGAGTTACGGAGCCGTTGGGAGTTACCAGTGTCAGCTTTGAGAGGTTTGAGCTGACCTCTACTGCGAGAAGAACCCCATCTATCTCACCGCCGTTCTTTATGACCTTGGAGTGGAGATCCACGTAGGGGGAAGGGTGTGAAACTACACTGGCGGCCTGAACGTGGGGTGGATTGAGGTAGGCACCCAAAAGGATAATAAAAACCAGAGTCAAAGCGGTTCTTCCCATAACCCTCACCACCGGCTTAACCTGACAACGTTTTACCATTAGGATTTATCTCATAAAAGGCTTTCGTAAATTCCATTCTCCAAAAAAGAAAAAATCACCCATCACTGCAGCATAGACTCATGGATGAGAACCATCCCCTGAATAGATTAGGAAAATCAAGAAAGAAAGGGATTCACTCCCTCTTCTGCTTCTTCTTCCAGTTGCTCCACTTGTAGAGCGCCGCGAGGGACTTGATGGCCCTGTCCGGTTCGGGGTAGGCCGGGATCCCCTCCTCGTTTAGCATGTCTATGGCGTCCTTGGCCTCTATTCCACCGACGATCGCAACGACGAGCGGCTTCTTCCTTCCGCTCTCGTTGTACTCCCTTATAACGATCTCCGCGAGGTCGCGCGGGTCAAGCACAGCTGTCTGGCAGTAGAGCACCGCTATGGAGTGCATGTTCGGGTTAGCAAGGGCGTCCCTGATGGCACCCTCGTAGCTCTCCGCTCCAGCCATACCCGTCAAATCGACCGGGTTCTTGTATGAGCCGAAGGGTGGCATGTGCTTGGCGAAGACCTTGAGATCCTCCAGGTTGTCGTAGAGGTGGAGCCCCTCCTCCTCGGCCGCGTCGGTGGCCATGACGCCTATTCCACCGCCGTTGGTGATTATGACGAGGTTTTCTCCAGGGGGCTCTGGCAGGTTGCTCAGCGTTCTCGCCCAGTCAAAGGCTTCACCGATGGTGAGGGCGCGGAGAACACCGCTCTGCTTGAAGGCCGCGTCGTATATCTTGTCGCTTCCCGCAAGCGAACCCGTGTGGGAAGCGGCTGCCTTTGCACCGCGCTCGCTCCTCCCTGCCTTTATGGTGATTATCGGCTTCTTCATGCTGACCTTCTTCGCGGTTTCCATGAAGCGCCTTCCGTCCTTTACTCCTTCCATGTAGATGAGTATGGCCTTCGTGTTCTCGTCGACCTCAAAGAACTCGAGGAGGTCTGAATCGTCGATGTCGCTCTTGTTTCCTATGCTGACAACGGCCGAGAGGCCAACCTTCTCAAGGATGGTCCAGCCCATGAGGGCTATTCCGAGGGCACCACTCTGGCTGATGAGGGCCAAATTACCGGGCATAACGTCGGTTGGTCCAAAGGTGGCGTTGAGCTTATCAGGGGTGTAGACGACACCAAAGATGTTCGGGCCGAGTATTCTCATGCCGTACTTGTGGGCTGTTTCGACGAGCTGCTCCTCGACCTTCTTGCCCTCGGGACCGAGTTCGCCGAAGCCCGAGCTGATTATCGGGAGGACCTTAACGCCCTTCTTTCCGCACTCCTCAACGACCTGGGGGACGAACTTGGCTGGGACGACGATGACGGCCATGTCAACCTCGTCCGGAACATCGAGAATGCTCTTGTATGACTTAAACTTCCTCCCGTTGATCTCTATCTCGACACCCTTGATGTTAACGGGGTATATCTTCCCCTCATAGCCGTACTCCACGAGGTTCTTCATAACCGCGTAGCCTATCTTGCCGGGTTTCTCAGAAGCACCTATGACGGCGATGCTCTTCGGCCTGAAAAGGGCCTGGATATTCGGGTCAACCATCTTTATCACCTCTGATGACATTCACACTTTTACGTCTGTAAAATGCGGTTAAAACCTTTCTCTTCTCTTTTTGCCGATGGGGGACTCGACGGACGTTAAAGTCCAGTAGGGCTGTTTCCAAAGCCCATCTCCGAAGGAATTTCACCCGGATGGTACGGTTTAGAAAAGCTTTTTAGGCTCAGCCTCCCTCTCAGGTTGGTGTGGGCATGCAGGGGAAACACCACGACGTGGACTTCATAGAGAGAACAATGATGAAGTGGCTCAGCGTCATCTTCGACATGGTCGTTATAACACTCGCCACGATAACGATGGCCTACGTAGTGGTAATGCTCGTCTGGCTTGTTCGGGAGGGGATAAACAACCCGAACCTCGAGGACCTCCTCCACCAAGTCGTTCTCATCATAATCTTTCTGGAGATATTCGAATTGCTGATGATGTACGTTAAGGAGCACCATGTTAGCATGAGAAACGTCGTCGAGCTTGGCGTTCTTGCGATGGTGAGGAAGATAATCATAACCCCCGACTACTCAAAGCTCGGCTGGCAGACGCTCATCGGAATGGCGGCCCTGATGTTCACTATGGGCTGGATATACGTTCAGGAGAGACAGAGAAGGACAAAGCACGAGGAGTTTATGATTGAACACGGCCTAACGGACTCCCAAGGCAAACCCTAAATACTCCCACATACCTTTCTTCTCCGGTGGTGAAGATGGGAGTTCAGATAGGCGAGCTGGTCCCGAGGAAGGAGATAGAACTTCAGGCCCTCTACGGCAGGAAAGTGGCCATAGATGCATTCAACGCCATGTATCAGTTTCTGTCAACGATAAGACAGCGCGATGGAACGCCTCTTATGGACTCGAAGGGTAGGATAACCTCCCACCTGAGCGGCTTCTTCTACAGGACGATAAACCTCATGGAGAACGGTATAAAACCGGCCTACGTCTTCGATGGTGAGCCGCCCGGGTTCAAGAGAAGGGAGCTTGAGAGGAGAAGGGAGGTCAGGGAGGAGGCGGAGGAAAAGTGGCAGGAGGCCCTTGAGAGCGGGAACCTTGAGGAGGCCAAGAAATACGCGATGAGAGCCACCAGAGTCAATGAGGGGCTCATAAACGACGCCAAAAAGCTCCTCGAACTGATGGGCATCCCCGTGGTTCAGGCTCCGAGCGAGGGCGAGGCCCAAGCCGCTTACATGGCCGCTAAAAGGAGTGTCTACGCCTCCGCGAGCCAGGACTACGACTCGCTCCTCTTCGGGGCGCCGAAGCTCGTCAGAAACCTCACGATAACAGGAAGGAGAAAGCTCCCCGGGAAGAACGTCTACGTCGAGGTCAAACCCGAGCTTGTGGTTCTGGAGGAGGTTTTAAAGGAGCTTGGTATAGACAGGGAGAAGCTCATCGAGCTGGCGATTTTAGTTGGAACGGACTACAACCCCAGTGGGATAAAAGGAATCGGGCCTAAGAAAGCCCTGACGATAGTAAAGCACACCAGAGACCCTCTAAAGAAGTATCAGAAGGAGAGCGAGGTTGACCTCTACAGGATAAAGAAGTTCTTCCTCAATCCTCCGGTTACGGACGAGTACACACTAAAATGGCGCGAGCCCGATGAGGAGAGCATTCTTAAGTTCCTCTGCGACGAGCACGACTTCAGCGAGGAGCGCGTTAAAAACGGCCTTGAAAGGCTGAAGAAAGCCGTTAAAGCCGGAAAGCAGAGGACGCTTGAGAGCTGGTTCCACTAAATCGGTATCTTCAGGTTAAGCTTTTCCACAAGTTCTTTGTAGCGGTTCCTGAC
>WAMH01000173.1 GCA_015522395.1 Thermococcus sp.
AGGTAAATCCTTCAACTCTCTCCCCGTCCACGTCAAAAAACACACTTCTTTCTCCTGGATAAACAACCACCGCGAACCTACATCCAAGAGCGTCCCTGTAGGTGTGCATTTTGTAAACATCCTCCAGCTTTGCCCAGGTATTGTAATTCCCTGTTTTCTCGGCGATTTTAGTTTCCTCGTCGAATTCTTCTATCTCCTTTGGCTCATCCACCACGTCGAGCCTGAACTTCGCGTCGAAGACCCCGATGAGTTCTGTGCTTTTCTTTGATGGGTTCCCGTTAAAGAGGGAGAAGTCTGATCTGAGCGTCACAGAGTAGCTCCACCTCCTTGGGGTTAGCCGCTTGTTGTAGTAGAGCCTCCAGCCGTTGTCGAATTGGGCATAAACGTCTCCTCTCTCGGAGAGTTCACCTGCAGGAAGTACGTGGATTTTGAGATCTTTCTTTCCAAGAATCTCTCCGAGTTCGTCAACGAGTCTGAAGAAGGCCCAGTACTCGTAGAGCTTAGCTATATCCTTGTTGTCTATCGCCCTCTGCAGCTCCTCGAAGAAAGGAAGGTAGGAAGTGAATTCCTTGTAAAGCTCCAGCAGTTCACGGTAGCCGTCACCCTTCAGGAGGGTTTGTGAGGTGTATGGGAAGAGCGTCATCTCGCCAATGTCTTCCCAGGGTCCTTCTTGTCTAATGAACTCAAGCTTTCCGAGAAGTTCTTTGATCGGCTCCAGATTTGCCTTCTTTTCGTCGAAGGCGTTCATAACCTTCTCGCTCCACTCAGCGAGTATGTTGAGGAAATGTTTTACAAATCGATTCTCAGGAGTATCGAAGCTTTCGTACTTCCTGTATCCCAAGACCTTGGTCGGAGCATAGCCGTTCAGATAATCCGCTATTAGAACACCTTCCCCCGCGAGAGCCAGGTACTCCGGGTGCTGGACGATGGATAGGAGGGCTTCCGGAGTTATCTCGTCTACCTCGTCCGTTCTCATCCATTCTTCTTCAACCACAAGCTTCCTCTTCATTCTGCGGAGTACCATCTCAAAGGCTCCGGTGATTCTTTCACCGTTCGAGCGGAGGAAGTGATATGCGAAGAGTTCGTTGATCGGCTCGTCGCTCTCCAAGGTCGAGAATCCAGTGGGGGACTCCAGCTGAAAGGGGATGGAACTCGAATACCGAAGAATTTCACCTGTTAATGTCCCTACAAAGGCGTTCTGGAGGTGTGAGAGCTTTTCAATACCGTAACCTTCAAATGATGAAAGAAGCCCTGGATACACTCTCGAAACTTTAAGCGAAAGAACCTCAACGGGAACTTTCGTTGTTTTGCCGCCTTCAAACAGGAGAACCAATTCAGAAAAGCCAACGAAATTTCCGAAGGATACAACAAAGAGTCCGTTTTTGAGCCTTCTCGCTGGTTTGCCGTTGATTAGAACTGTCTTAAGACCGTTGTTTCCCCCTTCGACATAATAATCCGTCCATTCAAGTAGATAGAGTCTATCCTCCCCTCTAAATGCCCGACAGCCTGTTTTAGTGGAGAATATTTTCCAACCATCGAACGGCGTTCCATCAATGCACTCCATGGCTGCACCGAAAAGTTATCCCAGTTGAGCGCTAATAAGCATTTTGGAAAGAACAAAAGAGGCAAAAGGAGGAAGGGGCAATCACAGCCCCAGTATGTCCTTCGCGGCCTTCACGCCGAGGTCAAAGGCCTTCATGTTCATGTCGACGGCCTTCGGCGGGACGCTGAGCCGTATAACTTCCCTAACGTGGTCTTCCTCAAGCGGGAACTCCGGTATCTGGGTAAGCGCGCCGATGAGGACTGTGTTGGTGGTTATGACGTTTCCAGCCTTTACTGCCAGCTCCTCGGCGTTGAAGCCTATCCACTTGGCTTTGAAGTCCTCCTCGACTATCTCCATTATCTCACCCAGGCTCGGGTAGCGCGCCTGCCCCATCGAGACCTGGACCGGAACGATGGGCTTGGTGTTGGCGACGACCATTCCGCCCTGCTTGAGGTGGTTGATGTACCTCAAAGCCTCGACTGGCTCGAAGCTGAGTATGACGTCACCCTTCCCCTCGGGAACCATCGAGCCGTAGACTTCCTCACCGAAGCGGACGTACGAGACGACACTTCCAAAGCGCTGGCTCATTCCGTGAACCTCACCCATCCTCACCTTGTAGCCGGCGTGAAGGGCGGCCCAGCCGAGTATGTTTGCCGCCGTGAGGACACCCTGGCCGCCGACACCCGTGATGACTATGTTGTACTCCTTAATCGGCTTCATTCGTCTCCCCCCTCTACGGGCTTGAAGGCGCCGAACGGACATATCTGCGCACATCCTCCGCAGCCCCAGCACATGCTCGGCTCTATTCTCGCC
The DNA here is from genome assembly GCA_015522395.1 of Thermococcus sp. Taxonomy (GTDB): domain Archaea; phylum Methanobacteriota_B; class Thermococci; order Thermococcales; family Thermococcaceae; genus Thermococcus. The sequence continues at coordinate 2,357 of WAMH01000173.1, forward strand.
TGCTTCTTCTCCTCGTCCCAGTAGATGGCAGGACAGCCGTAGGCGTTGATACATATCTTACAGCCGGTACACTTGTCCTCGTCGACGTAGTAGACCGGCCACTTCTCTCCCCTCCTCTTCATCTGGCCGATCTTGTAGAGTGCACACACCTGCCTCGAGACTATGACGCTGACTCCCTCGACCTCAAGGGCCTTCTTAACGGTCTCGTAAGTGGCCTTTATGTCGTAGGGGTCAACGACCTCGACGAAGTCGGCACCCATGGCTTTAGCGACGTCCTCTATGGCTATCCTCTTGCCCATGCCGTGCGGCGTCTGGCCGGTGCTCGGGTTGGGCTGGTCGCCGGTCATTGCCGTGACGAGGTTGTCGAGGACGACTATGACTATGTTCGAGCGGTTGTAGATGGCGTTGGCCAGGGCTGGAAGACCTGTGTGGAAGAACGTGGAATCGCCTATGGTAGCGACGATTATCTTCTTCTCCTTCTTCCTCTGCTCCTCGCTTATCGAACCGTGCTGTGCTATCTCAAGGCCGTGGGCTATGCCTATCGAACCTCCCATCGCGACGGTGGTGTCAACCGTCTGGAGCGGCGGGAGGACACCGAGGGTGTAACACCCGATGTCGCTCGGGTAGATGCCCCTCGCGTGGGTGGCCTTCCTGATGGCGTAGAAGCTGTTCCTGTGCGGGCAGGCCGGGCACAGTGAAGGTGGCCTCGGCGGAACTATCTCCAGCGCCTTCCTGTACTTCTCATCGAGTTCTTCGTAGTCGATTGGAAGCTTAAGGCCGAGGAACTTGGCTATCGCGGTGACGGCCCTCCTCGTGGTCATCTCGTAAACTCTCGGCACGAGGTCCTTTCCGTGTATCGGTATCCTCAGGCCCCTGTCGTAGGCCCAAGTCTTGACCTGCTCTTCCACAACAGGCTCGAGCTCCTCAACGATGAGAACCTTCTCGAGGCCATCCATGAACTTTTCGAGCAGACCGTAGGGAACCGGGAAGGGAGTTCCGAGCTTGAGAACCTTGACGTTCTCGACGCCGAGCCAGTGGAGAGCCTCCTTGACGTAGGCGTAGGCAAGACCCGGAGCGATTATGCCGACCTTGGCGTTCTCATCGCCCTCGATCCAGTTGAAGGGCATGTCGTTGAACTCCTCCCGTATCTTCTCGATTTTCTCGAGGATGAGCGGGTGGAACTTCCTGGCGTGGGCGGGAATGTCAACGAACCTCTCCGGATCCTTCTCGAACTTTCCGAACTTCCTCTTTCCGGCCTTTATCTCCTCCGGGAGTTCACCGAGAACGACCTCCCCCCTCGCGTGGGAGCTCCTCGTTGTAGTCCTGAGGATGACGAAGTGCTTGAACTTCTCGCTCAGCTCGAAGGCGTACTTCGTCATTTCCTTCGCTTCCTGCGGCGAACTCGGCTCCAAAACGGGAACGTTGGCGAACTTGCCGTAAACGCGCGTGTCCTGCTCGTTCTGTGAAGACCACATGCTCGGGTCGTCAGCAACCATTATGACGAAGCCGCCCTCGACGCCCATCCCGACGGCGCTCATGAAGGTGTCGGCGGCGACGTTTAAACCCACGTGCTTCATCGCCGTCATTGCCCTGAGGCCGCTCCAGGCGGCGGCTAAGGCCGTCTCGAAGGCGACCTTCTCGTTGGTCGAGTACTCCATGTAGACGCCGGCCCTCTTGGCGACGACGGCCATCGTGTCAGTAAGTTCGGAACTCGGGGTTCCGGGATACGCTGCGTAGACCGCTATGTTCGCCTCGAGTGCACCCCTAGCTATAGCTTGGTTGCCGAGCAGGAGAACCTTCTCCCCCGGCTTGTCCCACAAAACCATATCGGTAACTTTCGCCATCTAAACGACACCTCCAGATCCTCTAATTTTTGACAAAACTAAGTGCGGATCCCCATGAACTTCCCCTACCAGAGCCTTCATTTTCTCGTAGAGGTCGTTTATAGTAATGGGGTTGGTGGGGGTCGTGAGGACCTTCTTGTGGGAATCCGCTTTGACCTCCATCACTCATCCTCCTTCAAAACTCCCCTGTCCTTCGCGAACTCGACGAGGGCGTAGGCTCCAGCCGCAACATCTTCCGGCCTCTCGTAGCTCGGAATTCCATTCTTCTCCAGGAGGTCCTTGGCCTTCTCGCTCACGTAGCCCGCCATGAAGAGGCCGAGGACGGGCTTACCGTTGTTGACCTCCTTAACCGCTTTAATGACTCCTTCGGCGTGTTCCGTGGGCGTCATGCCAGCAAAGGTCGGGACGACGCAGATGCTTATGAGCATGTCAACGTTCGGGTCCTCAAGCAGGGCCTTGGCGGTTCTGTAGTAGTCCTCTCCCCTAGCGGAGGCTATCATATCGACCGGGTTCTTTAGGGCAGCCATCGGCGGGAGGAACGAGCGAAGCTCCTCTATCGTCTCCTCCTCGAGGTTGGCCAGCTTCAGTCCAAGCTTGTCTATTGCATCCGCCGTGAGAACACCTGGACCACCGGCGTTGGTCATTAT
>WAMH01000174.1 GCA_015522395.1 Thermococcus sp.
CTTCTCGAAGGAGCTGGACGTCCCGCTGAAGATAGTAAGACTGGACTTCCTCGAGGAGTTCTCAAAGCTGAGGGGAACCACATTAGTCGGCGGCAAAACGCCGAAGGTCTCTGCTGAGGAACTGGAAGACATGAGCGTCGCGCAGGAGACCGCGAAAAGCGTCTGGGTTCCCGCTCGTAACGTTGTCCTCATAAGCGTCGCCGCTTCGCTCCTCGATGCCCTTGGCGGTGGGGACATAATAGTGGGCTTCAACGCCGAAGAAGGGGCCACCTTCCCAGATAATACGCCCGAGTTCGTGGAGAGGATGAACGAGATGCTCCGCTACGGCACGATGGCGGAGGTGAAGGTAGTCGCCCCGCTTATAGATCTCGACAAGAAGGGCATTGCGAGGCTCCTAAGGGAGTTAAACGCGAAGTACGAGTACTCCAACTCCTGCTACATGCCGAAGGGCTTTACCGAAGACGGAAAGCCGATACACTGTGGGGAATGCGAGAGCTGCGTGAGGCGTCACCGCGGGCTTATGGAGGCCCTTGGAGAGGACAGGACGGTCTACGCGGTCGAGCCAAAGATTTAAGCCGCGTTCTTTCTTTTCCCAGTTCTCATCATTTCCCTGCAAACGTTTTTATAATCCCTCGCTTATCCCGTCTGGATTTAAGGAGGTGAGAACATGAACATGGTAAAAGTGAGGGCGGTTCTCTCCACGACCCTGCTCGCGGTCTTCATTGGTGTCCTGTTCGTTACGGTTGGAGTGTTCTACACCACAAAGACAGGACATCCATTCTTTGGAATGACCAAGCCTCAGCTCTTCAAGATCAGAAACGTTCTGGGTCCCCTGATGAACGCCCTGATAATAGTTCACCTGACGATCAACTGGGGGATGTACACGAGGGAGCTTAAGGTGCTCTTCAGGAGATGAGTCATCCAAGTTTTGGCCTGTCCACAGGAAGGATGGATCGCTGTCCACCGCAAGATTTATAAATCCGCCCCGGCCTTTTATCTTTGGACGTGGGGCGGTAGCTCAGCCTGGGAGAGCGCCGGACTGAAGATCCGGGTGTCGGGGGTTCAAATCCCCCTCGCCCCACCACTTTTGCGCGGTGGTAGTCTAGCCTGGTCTAGGACACCGGCCTTCCAAGCCGGTAACCCGGGTTCGAATCCCGGCCACCGCACCACTCCCTGGATTAGCATTGGGATCCCCTCTGATTCTCTCGATCCTTGAATTGACAAACTCCGCTAAGAATTCCCCGCCGAACTCCTTTTTCCTTCCGTCGAGATAAGCACGGTAGATTTTTACTGCATCTTCGTCCCCAAGCTCTTCGAGTTTCCTAATGACATCCCCCTTTCTGAGGCTTGAGCCGTGAAGGAAGGCCATCAGCCTGGCAGTCTCGCCCGTGAGGATATGGAGCATCTTTGGATTTCCCGAGAAGCGCTCGAGGTTCTTCAGAATGCCCTCCAGCCTTCTGGGAAGTATCTCTTCAACTAGGTATTTGGGCAGGAGCTGGACTACATCCTCACCGAGAACCACGAGGTGGTTCTCCCTAAAGTCGGCCTGGTAAACCGTCAGGAACTTGTAGGGATAGCCAAGGTTGAGTGGATCGCGGAGGTTTGAGAACCAATTCCCATGCTATGTCGACCTCAACGGGTTGTATGGATCTGGTGCACCCCCTCAAGAACGGGCCTTATTTTTAAGAGCGTTTCCTCCGGCTCGATACCGTCCTCAAAAACCGCGAAGAAGTCAACGTCGCTCGTCCCGGGGAGGTAATCTCCCCTGGCGAGGGAGCCGTAGAGAATTAGGGAATAGAGACCGGGAACCCGGCCGAGGTTTTGCCTGATGCAGTCGACAAGGACCATCATGTGGTCGACGCTTCTTCGTCGTTGTAGAGCTCGTCGCCGACCGTTATTTTCTCCTCAAAGCCCTTCGAGCCTTCGAGCGTCTGGATCCTGAACATGTAGCTCTTGTACCAGTTGTAGGACGGCTTGACTTTCACCGGGAGGAGCTTCCAGGCGCGCGTCTCCTCCTCGTAGCCCCAGTTGACGTACTCGTTGAAGTTCCTGATGATGTCGGTTATAACAACCCCGAACTCGTTGAGTAGCAGCTTTTGAATCTCGCGCCACTTGTCGAGAGAACTCTCGCGCCTCGTTACGCCGAAGTAGCCGGCGCAACCAGGTCCTTTGAGCGTCGCTATTCCCCTTCCAACGAAAGCCCTTATCGCTTCAACAGTCTCCGGCGGATCGGTGATGAAAGTATCGAACTTGTGGAGAGCGTAGTCAGGAAGTGGCTCCCTCAGATCGAAGGTGAACATCTCGATGTTCTCATAGCCGATCTCTTCAGCTGTCTTCTCGATGAACTTGACAAGCCTCTCGTCGATGTCGAGGACGGCTATCCTCTTCGGGAGGCCGGAGAGCATGAGGGCGATGCTGGTAAGGTCATCGTCTCCCAAAACGAACACTTCTTTGTTCTCTAGGTCGCCGCGGGTGTGCATGAGGGCTATCCTCGCGACGGTTGTCTCGGGAGTAACGTAGGCCTGATCGAAGTCATGCTTCGGCTGCGGCCTGTCCTTGACGATCTCCTTGAACTGCTCGAGCAGGTCGCTGAATGCCGAAAGCTCAACGGTCTTCCCCTGGCAGTGGGAGCAGGTGTAGTCCTTCCTCGCGCCAATCCCGTACTTCTCGACGAGTTTCTTCCCGCTCTCAGTCAGGACGACGTTCGGACCGTCGAAAGCAACGTAACCCATCTCGTGAAGGGCAGTTATGACCGCCACGACGAGCGGGAGAGGTTCTTCGCTGAGATCGACGATCCTCCACACGTCACCGCTCGCCAGTATCGCGCTCAGAACGTTCTCGATCGTTCTCTCGTAGACCGGAATGCTCGTCTTCTCCCTGACCCTCTCAACTATCTCCATCATCGCAAACACCTCCAGAAGGATTTCGTTCGTGAAAGGGGTTGGAAGGGCTTCTTTTAAGGTTTTCCCAGGCGTCAGATTTAAGAAATCCCCGGTGGAATTTGCCAGCATGATCAACCCAATAGGAGACGACTTCGTCAAGCGCTACCGCCTCGAATACAACCGCGAGGCCCTTGAGGGAGTTAGGGATAAGATCAAGGAGAAAGCCTACTCTCGCCTACGGGACCTTTTAGAGTACCGCCTCACGGGGAGGGAATTCGACCGCTCACCAACTGGGATGAGGATTGCACTCGCCTTCTCCGCCGGCTCGGACAGCACCGCCTCGCTGAAAATCCTCCGCTGGGCGGGCTTTGAAGTCGTTCCGATAACCGCGAGACTACCGCAGATGAGGCCGGAGGAGATAGGGAGGGCGAGCAGAGAGGGCGCGGTTTTCGTTGAGATTCAAGGATACGGCGACGAAATGAAGGAGCTGATGGAAAAGAGGGCGCCGATATGCGGACGGTGCCACTCAATGGTTATGAACGCGATGGAGGAGAAGGCCATTGAACTGGGCGTTGGGATTCTCGCGACCGGCGATCTGCTCAGCTCGGGACTGATATCGGTTTACCCCAAGGGGGAACTCGTAATCCTCAACCTTCCGGCATTTTTGGCTCTCGACAAGGGAGAGGTTGTAGAGACAACCGGCGGGCGCTACGACTTCAGCTTCGGCTGCCGCCTGTGGAAGCTGGCAGCGCGGGACAACCCTTCAATAAAGCGCTATGCCATTCAGCGCGTTCTGAGGGAGACAAGAGCGAGGGCGCTGGGGCCGGAGATGGCGGTTAAGCTGATAGAGGACATTCTATTGTCTTAGTTACTC
>WAMH01000175.1 GCA_015522395.1 Thermococcus sp.
AGGGTTAAGGTGGTGAGGGAATGAGCCGCACTGCCAGGGCGCAGCTGGTTAAATACTCCCACCTGGCCCACGAGCGCGGCCTAACTGCCGCCTTCGGTGGAAATCTGAGCATCAGGCGGGGAAACATAATCTTTATCAAGGCAACGGGAGCGGTCATGGACGACATTACTTCCGGACAGGTCGCGGTCATCGACATGGACGGAAAAGTTCTTTCCGGCGTGAGACCTTCCTCGGAGTACAGGCTCCACCTTGCCATCTACAAAAGAAGGCCCGACGTGAGGGCTATAGCCCACCTTCACCCACCGCACTCGATAATCGCCGCCACACTCCTCGAGGGGAGAGACAGCCTGCCCATCATAACCCCAGAGGCGGAGCTTTACCTGAGAGAGATCCCGATAGCGCCCTTCCGACCCGCGGGAACCGAGGAACTGGCAGAAGTAACCGTGGAAGCCCTTGGAGAATACGATGCGGTTCTGATGGCCAGACACGGCATCGTGACCGTGGGGAAGAGCCTCAGGGAGGCGTTCTACAAGGCGGAGCTGGTCGAGGAGAGTGCAAAGCTCTGGTACCTCTCGGAAAAGCGGTAACGCAGGAAATGAGCGGAAAAACCAAAAGGCTCACTTAACCTGCTCAAGCGCTCCAAGGACTTCCCATATGATCGTCCTCGTGTGCATCGGCATGTTTGGGTCCTCGCTGACTTCCTCAAGGATGGCTATCGCATCGGCCGCCCTAACGGCCGGCTCCTTGCTCTCGTCCAGGAGGACCTCTATCGCCTGCTCTGCGGCGCGCCTGATGTTCCTCGGAACGACGGTGTCCTGGACGACCTGTTCCTTGAGAACCTGCACAATCTGCTGGATGAGCTCGCTCATATCATCACCCCCTTTTCTAAAGAATTGTTACTAAAATCCCCCCGGCTTATCTTAAGTTCTCCTAACTAAAAAGCTTTTCGGTTAAACGCTGTTAAACGCTGAGGCACATGATTATCCAATTCACAAGAGTTTAACAAAGTAGTAAAAATAATGTTTTAAATTATCCATTTCATAATACAAATGGTGATCTAAATGAGGAATATAACCGCATATTTAAGCGTGGTTCTTGTTGTTTCTCTCCTTTTAGCTGTGGCTTCGAGCGGTTGTATCGGCACGGGGACAACCCAAGAAAAGGTCTTAGTCGTGGGGACTAGTGCAGACTTCCCGCCCTTTGAGTATAAGAACGCAAGCAACGGCCAGATCACGGGCTTCGATATAGACCTTATAAAGCTTGTAGCCAAAAAGATGGGTTACGACAGGGTCGAGATAAAGGATATGGACTTCGACTCCCTCATCCCTGCCCTCCAAGCCGGTAAGGTCGACGTCGTCATAGCCGGGATGACCATAACGCCGGAGCGCGAAAAGGTCGTTGACTTCAGCATACCTTACTGGGAAGCCGACCAAGCCGTCCTCGTAAGGAAGGGCTCGGGAATAAAGGTCTCCTCTGTGGAGGATCTCAAGGGTAAGAAGATAGGTGTCGAGAAGGGAACAACGGGAGCAATCTACGTCAAGAAACACCTCGGCAACAGCTCAACGATAAAGGAGTACCCAACCTATGTTGCAGCTATTGAGGCCCTCCTCAACGGGCAGGTTGACGCTGTTGTCCTCGACAGTCCGGTGGCTGAGATGTTCTCCAAGAAGTACAACAGCGTTGAAATCGTCTACACTATAAAGACTGGCGAGCACTATGGAATAGCGGTCAAGAAGGGCAACAAAAAGCTCCTCGACGGGATAAACAAGGCCCTCAAGGAGATAATGAACTCTCCAGAGTGGAACAAGCTCGTCGAGAAGTACTTCGGTAGCTGATCCTCTTTCCCCTTTTAGGGGGTGCTGATGTTGATGGGGACCGCAGTTTCTCTCAACGTTGCAATGGGGATGCTCCTCGAGGGAGCGAAGATGACCGTTGTCCTATCCGTCCTCTCGATAATCCTCGGTCTCCTCGTCGGGCTTCCAGTGGCGATAATGGAAACCTATGGGGGCAAAGTGCTAAGGTATATGGCCATGCTCTACGAGGGGACCCTCAGGGGCATCCCACTCCTAGCAATATACATGGTGATATTCTTTTCGATGCCCCTCCTAACTGGGATAGGCCTGCCTGCATTCTGGGCGGCAGTTATAGGCCTCGGAATGCGCTCCTCTGCTTATCAGTCCCAGATATTCAGGAGCACGATACAGGCCGTTGGCGCGGGGCAGATAGAAGCGGCTTACTCCCTCGGGATGTCAAAGTTGGAGACCCTTAGACACATCGTTCTACCTCAGGCAATGAGGATGGCCGTTCCAGCGTGGATGAACGAATACGTCATAGTCCTGAAGGACACCTCCATAGCTCTAGCCATAGGCATAGTCGAGCTCACGAGGCAGGCCCAGTACCTCGTCTCGATAACCGGTGAGCCCTTCCGCTACTACGGCCTTGCCGCCTTCCTGTACCTGGTAATGGTTCTCCCATTAACCTATTTGGCAGGGGCTCTGGCGAAGAAGTACGGAATAAAGGGAACGGGGGGTACCTCCAACGTCAGAATCTGATGTTCTGATAATTAGAAACTTGAAGAAGAAATTCGGAGAAAAGACGGTTCTCGAAGGTGTCTCATTCAGTGTGAAGATGGGTGAGACTAAGGTCATAATAGGACCGAGCGGTGCCGGGAAGAGCACTCTCCTCAGATGCATCAACAGGCTCGTCGAGCCCGATGAAGGGGAGATAATCTTCGACGGTATAAACGTCCTCTCGAAAGACGTCGACATAAGGAAGATCCGCGCGAGGATAGGCTTCGTCTTCCAGCACTTCAACCTCTTCAAGCACCTAACCGCGGTCGAAAACGTCAAGATAGGCCCCAAGGTGGTGAAGGGCCTGAGCGACGAGGAGGCTGAGAGGATAGCGATCAAAGCTCTAAAGGCGGTTCACCTTGAGGAGGACGCCTTTGAGAAGTACCCCGCCGAGCTGAGCGGTGGACAGCAACAACGCGTAGCGATAGCGAGGGCCCTCGCGATGGAGCCGGACATAATACTCTTCGATGAACCCACCTCAGCTTTGGATCCCCAGCTCGCAGGGGAAGTCTTGGACGTCATGAGAGAGCTCGCTAGGAAGAAGGTCACGATGCTGGTAGTCACGCACGAGATTGGCTTTGCCCTGAACGCAGCGGACGAGGTGCTCTTCTTTTACAACGGGAGGATATGGGAGAGGGGAGAGCCAAGAGAACTGCTCTACAAGCCGAAAAGGGAGGAAACAAAGTCCTTCCTGAAGAGGATAGCCGATCTATCCCTGTGAGGTGGGAGGATGGACTACGGGTTCATATTAGGACAGCTTGCCAAGGGGCTCGAAGTCACCCTCGAGCTAACGATACTCGGCTTCCTCGGGGGCTTTGCCCTAGGCTTTCTCTTAGCTATAGCGAGAACCTACAGCGGCGGCATCTCCAAAGCGCTGGCGGTAGCTTACATAGAACTAATAAGGGGCACCCCCATGCTCCTCCAGTTATACATAATCGGCTTCGGACTACCCCTCCTCATAAGAGAGTACCTCCCGAACTTCGTCATGAACCCCACGATAGCGGCCCTCCTCGGAATAATGCTCAACAGCGCGGCTTATCAGGCCGAGTACATGAGGGGGGCCTTTAACTCGATAGAATCGGGCCAAATAGAGGCTGCACTCTCCCTCGGCATGACAAAGTGGAAGATAATAAGGCACGTCGTGTTTCCGCAGGCCTTCAGAATAATGCTCCCAAGCTGGACGAACGAGATGGTCTACCTCCTCAAGTACTCCTCGCTGGCCATGCTCCTCGCGGTTCCAGAACTCATGTACATGGCGAGCATCACGGCGTCGGAGACCTTCCTCTACGCCCAGATATACCTGATAGTCGCAGGGATTTACCTGGTCTTCGCGACGCTGATAATCCAGTTCATGCGCCTCGTCGAGCTTAAAATCCACATCCCGGGGGTAACAACAATAAAGAGGTGATCAGTACTCCACGCCCCTCCTTGCCAAAATGCCCCGCTGGTAGGGGTGCTTTACCTCCCCCATATCTGTAACGTAGTCGGCAAGCTCGAAGAGCTCCTCGGGGCAGTATCTTCCGGTGAGGACCAGCTCGGTATGGGGGGCTTTGCTCTCGATGAGTTCCTTCACCTCCTTGATGTTTAACATCTTGAAGCCGAGGGCGACACAGAGCTCATCGAGGATTACCAAATCCCACTCGCCGCTCGAGACCACTTCCTTGGCGCGCTGAAGGGCTTTTTTAGCGGCCTCTATATCCTCGGGTTCTGGCTTTCCGTGGACGAACTTGGGCAAACCGAAGGACTCTATTACCGCGCCACACTCCCTTATCTTCTTCTGCTCTCCGTAGACATCCGGAGCCTTCATGAACTGGAGGATTATAACCTTCCCGCCGGAGCCGAGCATTCTGACGGCGAGGCCCAGAGCGGCCGTTGTCTTCCCCTTCCCGTTGCCGGTGTAGATGTGCACGAGGCCAAGCTTCTCCTTCCATGACATAGGTTCCACCGGAATGGATATAATCGCCAGAGTTTTTAGAGGTTTGGGCAAAGGTTAAATCATAAGCGAAAACAAGACTTAGCTTAGGTGAGGAGCAGTGTCAGATTACTTCCTAGTGTCTCTCTCAAACAGGGAGAACCTTGAGCTGTGTGTAAAGTACAACCTCGCAGGTTTTACGAACAGTACAAATGGACTCTGGACGTTTTTTGACATAGAAGTTGGGGATTACATCTCATTTTTATATGGGGCCAGAGTGAGAAATCTGTATCGAGTTGCCAAGAAGGTTGCTTACAAGAGTGCAGAGAAGCTTCCCCCATGGCCCCCAATAACATTCAGATCAAAACGAACGTACTATTTCCCATTCAGGCTGTTCCTAAAGCTAGAGAGAGTTTAACGAACCAATGGTTAGGCAGGAATTCTCATACGTCGCAGAGAACCTGCTTTTAAGAGGGGGTTACCTGAAAACCCATTTCCAAGCAGATACAATCACGCTTTACAATGTTTCGGAGATGGGTACCCCGTTTACTGGGGGAGTCTGAGCACCTAGAGCTAAACGCAGAGACGTTCGAGCCAAAAATTGGTGTTTAAACGGGAAAACCAAGTAATCCCTGAAAAGTTCTATTTCAGGGAGCTTATCCTCCAGTCATTGGTGAGAAAGAAGATCAAAGAAACCATTCTTGGAGATGCCTTAGAGTTTTTTAGGGTGGACAGCTCCCCCAGCGAATTTGAGGCGCTCGGCGAAAAGGCTCTCCCCGAGGGTTACGTGGACATATTTATTAAGCCGCGACATCCTTCCACAAAAAACAAATACCTGCTCACAGAGGTCAAAACGGGGAAAGCTCAGAAAAAAGACGTTGAACAGCTGAGAAAATACGTAAAAGAGTTTGGAGACGAAACTGTGGGGGGAATATTGATAGCCAGAGACTTTTCAAAATCTGCTTTCGAGGACAACAAGATACTCCCCGTCAGGTATCACTTTGAAGGTGTAGACCCCTCTATGAAGTACAGCTATGAAGAACTGTTAAAGATGCTAAAACTGGAGGTGGCAATATGAGAAAAAGATTGTTCATGTTTGTAACCCCCGATGGATTCACTTACTCATCGCCTCATGTGTTATCTCCAGATGTTGACAACTTCCAAGTCCTAGGATTTGGAGAAGGAAAAGACGAGGAAGAGGCGTTCAAAGACTTCCTACAGAGCAATGGGTGGGTGCTGGACACACACTTCAACGAGGTCATCAGCATAGAAGTAAAGCACAGAATCCACGAAGGGCAGGTGTTTTATCTCACAGATTATCGCACTTAACGTTTGCGATTCTCCTTCGATTTCTATTTACGGAGAATCTCCCGAGAATAAAACCAACAACTTGAAATCACTAACTTGATCAAACTCAACGGGACTCTCGTTCCGTGCATTGGAGCAAAGCTCCAACGTCGTGCAGGTGAAGTTACTGGGGCGTGGGGGCGTTAGCCCCCCAGAGGATTAATAAATTAAGGAAGGTGGGGAAACGTAGTTTCCCAGGGTTTTTAAAGAAAAGCAGGGGTTGCGGGATGAAACCCCGCTTCGGGGGTTTGAGAGTACAGGAAACTTTTCTAGCGAAAAGTTTCATCAAAGTCTGTGGTTCCTCTTAAGCTGCTGCCAGATTGAGGGGGATTCCATAGAAAACGCTTGGAGTGAATCTTGAATTCCCCTTTGGTAATTCGCATTTTAATTGGAGTTCAATTTAACCGACGCCCGAAGGGCGTCAACGGAAAGGAACTCCCTAAAAAGGGTAATAATGGAAGAATTCAACTTGAAATCTTGTCAGCTGAATAAAACGGGAATCAGCTTCATTTTAGCACTCTAAAAACAGTCAACAACTTTCCGCCAGCGCTTTCGTCAGAAAGGGCTGTTATGGGGCCAGGGCCGGGATTTGAACCCGGGCTAGGGGATCCACAGTCCCCTGTGCTGACCAGGCTACACCACCCTGGCCACGTCCAGCTAAACCTTTTGGGTTAGCTTTATAAAGTTTTCGACACAACGGGCTGAAAGGGAGAGGATATGCCTTTTACTTACCGTAAGCCGTCTCTGAAGGCACTTTCTGGACAACTGAAAGCGGTCGGGAGGTTTCAAGATGAAAGCCAAGCGCGAGGCCTTAAAAAGCCTCTTCACGGCGATGGGAGAGGGAAAAGTGGACGAGGACATAATAGAGTTACTCCTCCTCATTAACTCCATTAAAGGCATTTACACGACCTCATCCTGCTCCGGCAGGATTGGAATCATCGAGGAGCCAGCCTTAGGGGCGAAGCCGCTCTCCCGGTGGCTGATAAAGGTCCACAGGGCCATCGAATTTGAGGAGGCTAAGAACGCGCTCAATGACGCGAGGGAGGGCCTCATCTTCCTCAAGAGCCAGCCGCCAATTTTCCACGTCGTAGCGGAGGACATGGAGAATGCCAAGAAGCTCCACGAGCTTGGTCTTGCCAGCGGCTTCAAGTACACGACCTTCAAGGTGGTCTCCAACCGTTACTTAGTTGAGATAAACGCCACGGAGTACCTGACGGCACCCCTCGGGAAGGACGGTAAAATCTTAGTGGACGAGGAGTACCTCCGCTTTGCCATCGAAGTTGGCAACTCCATGCTGAAACGCTCAAAGGGCAGGCTCCCCCGGCTTGAGGAAAACTTCAGAAAGCTGAGAGAAGAGCTCGGCGAAGACGAGCTGTTCTACGAGCTTGCGGAGAAGTCTGAAATAGGAAAGGGTTGGAGGATCCCCTAACGCATCTCGTTCCACTCCGGGTCTTCATACCTCTCTTCCACAAGCCTTTCGGCCAGCTCAAGCTCGTAGTCCGTGAGTTCCCCCTCCTCCATCGGGAACGCGCTGAAGAAGCTCTGCCTGAGCAACTCGTAGGCCTCCCAGCGGTTGAGTTTTATCCCCTCGCGCTCCAGCGTTGTGACGCGCTCCCATATCGAGGAAACGCCCTTGTCCTGGAGCTTGAGCCTGGAAACGCGGAGCACTTTCCCGAGAACCTCAACGCGCGTCGCGTACATGAAGGTGCCGTGCTGTAAAATCACGCCCTTTCTCCTCGTCTGGGCCGAGCCGCTGATTTTCTTTCCGTTCACTGTGATGTCGTTCAAACCGGAAAAGCCAGCATCAAGACCCAGCTCCTTCAGCGCATCTAGAAGGGGGCCCGCTAAATAGCGGTAGCTGCTCTCGACGTTTTTCAAAGCAGGATGGAGGTCCTCACTGGCTGTAACAGAGTAGGTTATCTCGCCGAACTCGTCGTGGAAAACCGAACCTCCACCGGTTATCCTTCTCACGACAGGGATGCCGAGCCTCTTGGCTTCGTCGAGATCGACGTCGTGCCTCACGCTCTGGAATCGCCCTATGGTTACCGAGCTTGGACTGAAGGCGTATAAGCGAACGGTGTCCGGAACCTTACCCTCTATCCTCGCGCGCATTATGGCCTCGTCTATCGCCATCTGAACCTCCGGCCTGGCAACAATGAGCGGAATGAACCTCACCTCAACCACCACGGTTAAAAAGTTCGGCGAGTTTTTAAGCCCAGCGATGATGACGCCCAAGCCCTCCCGAGGGGTGACGAGAGCGGTCACCACTGAGCGGACTCTGATGAACAAGTTCTGGGGGTGTGGGGGCGTTAGCCCCCCAATAGTTTAA
>WAMH01000176.1 GCA_015522395.1 Thermococcus sp.
CTGTAACAAAAGAAGTCACAAGAGGAGCTTTTTAACGAAATCCTCGAACTTCTGCGTCGGTTTTCGCCTGCCATCGGCGTCGATAATCACATACCGCGGATCGTCGCCATAGATGGAATGATAGAGGTTGAACAGGCGCCACACACGCATGTGGTTGAGGTTGTACTTCCTCGCGATGCCCCGGATAGAAACAATCCTCACCTTTTCCAAAATCACACCTCCAAAACCTTCTTCAGTTCGCCCACGACAGCAGAATACCACTCGTCGGCCAGTACGGCTTTGTTCAAGTAGTGCATTGCTCCGACGCTCCTGCTGACGTGGCCTTGAATAAAATCTGCAATGTCTGCAGGTATGCCCTGACGAATCATGAAGGTATAATGCCATTTCCTGATGCTGTTTGCGGAGACTCTCTCATAGCTCACGAGATCCTTTGCAGTGTTATACTTCACCTCCCATGGTTCCAGCTCCTCGAAGAAGTCTCGAGGACCGTAGGCCCAAAAGGCCTTCTTCTTGCCCTTAGTCATTGAGAAGATTGGATATCTTGCTGCCTTGTCGTTGATGATGTAGAGCTTTGCGTAATCGTAGGAGTTCAAAAGCTCCACCGCTTGGCTTAGCCGAATCCCCGAATATACAAGAATTAGGAATAAGGACTCAGCTATGACGCCGCGCTTTTTGACGTTGTCATAAGCAACTTTGATTTCTCCGTCGCTGACAAATATTTCTCTAACCCCTGTGGGCTTCAGCTTAACGCGCTTTTTGATCTTTTCATAAGTCTCCTCCGGGATGATTTCCTTATGCACCAAGTACGCTGAAAATTTCCTGATTGCTTTGGCGAGATCTCTTTTCTGCCCTTCCTTTTGAAAGGCCGACTCAAGGTCTCCGAGCGTTTTAATCTCATGCCGACCAAAGAACACATCGAGCGCTCTGGAGTAATCTTTCATCGTGTTCTTGCTTATTCCTTGAGATGAGAGCCATCTAAGGAAGCTCTGTTTTTCATTGGCCCAAATCTCTCCTAATTCTGCTCCTTCTAAGCCGGAGGTCGCGGGTTCGAATCCCGCCGGGCCCGCCATACAGCCCTTTGCTGACACAAAGCGCTGGCGGAAAATTGTCGACTGTTTTGAAATGTTAAAATGTAAGAGGGATTCCTCGCATCTATCTGGCAATTCTATGTTTGAATTCTCTCATTAATGATCTTCTCCAGAGAGTTCCCATTCTTTGACCCCCTCTGGGTGTCGGTTAAAATTGAACTCCCGTTAAAACGCAAACTAACAAAGAGGAATTCAAAATTCACTCCAGCATTTTTCAGTGGAATCTCTCTTAAATGGAGAACTCTATGAAAATCACAACTTCTCGACTGAAACAATATTTGAGACTTTCATCTAAAGGACCTTCCCCATGAAAAAGAACTATGCCCAAAAAGCATGAAGAAGTAAAACAATTTCCGCCAGCGCTCCTTGGGAAGCGAAAGCTTCCCGAGGTGTTGAGGCCTTGCCTCAACATGCGCAAGCAAGGGCTGTCACGGATACAGCCTGCTCGGCGTCCTCGGGAAGAGAGTTGCCCACCTCACGTGGTCGAGCTTCAGCACCCACGCGACGAGCCTCTCTAAGCCGAGGCCGAAGCCGCTGTGCGGGACTGAACCGTACTTCCTTAAATCCAGGTACCACTCGTAGTCCTTCGGGTCCATGCCCTCCTCGATTATTCTCTGCACGAGCTTGTTGTAGTCGTCCTCACGCTGGGAACCACCGATAACCTCACCGTATCCCTCCGGCGCGAGCATGTCGGCAGCTAAGACCTTCCTCGGGTCGCTCGGATCCTCCTTCATGTAGAACGCCTTGATGCCCTTTGGATAGCCGTGGACGAAGAAAGGTGCCTCGAACTCCTGGGTGAGGATCCTCTCCTCGTCCGCTCCCATGTCCTCGCCCCACTCTATCTCGACGCCCTTGCTCTGGAGTATGTCTATCGCCTCGTCGTAGCTTATTCTCGGGAACGGCGGAACCGCGTTCTTGAGGGTGGTTAAATCCTTGCGGTAGAGTTCAATCTCTTTCTTCCGGAGTTCAAATGCCCTCTGAACCATGTAGCTTACAAGCTCCTCCTCGACCTTCATGATGTCCCAGAGGTCCATCCAGGCGGCCTCAAGTTCCAGGTGCCAGAACTCGGTGAGGTGCCTCCTCGTCCTGCTCTTCTCCGCCCTGAAGCTCGGGGTGAGCGACCAGACCTTTTCGAGGCCGAAGATGGCCGCCTCAAGGTAGAGCTGGGCCGACTGGCTGAGGTAGGCGGTCTTGTCGAAGTACTTGAGCTTGAAGAGGGTCGCCCCGCCCTCGACCGCACCGGTGACGAGTATCGGCGGAAAGACCTCGTACCAGCCATCCTGGAGGAGCCACTCCCTGGCGGCCTGCATCATCGTGGCTTTGACCTTCATTATAGCGGCGACCTTGGGTGAGTGGAGGTGGAGGTGTCTCACATCCAGCAGGAACTCCTCACTGGCGTCTTTAGTTATTGGGAAGAAGTCCACGTTCTGGATGACCTCTATCTTATCGGCCTGAACCTCGACCCCCGTGGGAGCGCGGGGATCTGCCTTAACGGTTCCCTCGATGATAACGCTCGACTCGATTCCAACTTTCTTGGCCTCGGCGTAGGCTTCCTCGCTGAGCTCCTTCTTGAATATAGTCTGGACTATCCCGCTCGAGTCGCGGAGGACTATGAAAACCTTCTTTCCAACTTCCCTCTTCCTGTAAACCCAACCGGCGAGCTTGACGCGCTTACCTTCCATCTCCGGCGTTACATCGGCACAGTAAACCTTATCGATCATCATTACCACCTCCAGGGGCTTTGAGAGTGAGTTTATAACGGTAGCGATGGCCCTGGGGCCAATGCAGTGGGGGACAGTTCAGGCTAAGGGAGAAAAGTCAATTCATCCACGGCTCGATGGCCAGCACACCGGTGCTTATGACCATTATCGGCGGCATGGTGCCATTTTCCCCGACCAGAATTTAAACCCTTTGGACAATTAAATGCCAATACGTCAGAACTCTTAAATATGCCTCTGTCGTACGTTCAAAGGGGGAGAAAATGATAGTGCTCCTAGGAACGGTTGTCGACTCCGCGGGAATCCGTAGGGACACGACGGTGCTCGTTGGAGGTGGAAGGATACTGGACATCACCCCACAGGATAGGCTGAGGGAGTACAATGCTGATGAGGTTTACGGCAGTGAGGGATATTTAATCCTTCCCGGCTTCGTCAACTCTCACACCCACGTGGCCATGTCGAAGTTTAGGGGTCTCGGTGAAGACCGTCCGACGGAGGAATGGCTTAACGATGTAATCTGGCCCGCGGAGCTTGAATGGAACCCCAAAGAAATCCGCCGCTGGGCGCTTTTAGGCATGGCTGAGGCGCTGGCAAACGGCTCAACGACGATAAACGACCACTACTTCTTTGCGGATGAAATAGCGAAGGCCGCTCAGGAGCTGGGAATAAGGGCCTTCATCGGGCAAACTATGATGGACGAGGTTGACTTTCCACTCGCGAAACCAGAGGAGGGCTTCCGCCTCTTCAAACGCTGGGAGAGAAAAAGCGACCTCATTAAGCCTACGTTAGCCCCCCACGCAACCAACACCGTCTCGTTCGAGTTGATGGAGGAAATCGGCGAGTTTGCCCGCGAGAGGGACGCTTTAGTCCATGTTCATCTCTCCCAGAGCAGGGGTGAGGTCGAGACCGTTAAGCGCCGCTACGGCATCACGCCGGCGGGGTATCTCGAAAGGGCAGGGGTTTTGAACGAAAGGCTCATCGGCGTGCATGGGGTTTACCTGAGCGGGAAAGAGGTCGAGCTATACTCCGGGAGCGGCGCCACCCTCGTCCACTGCTCACTCAGTATGGCGAAGCTTGAGGGCAGGATAGCCCCCATAATAGAGCTGGCCGAAAATGGGACCAATATCACCCTCGGCAACGATTCCCCCAATCCGGTTGGACTGATGGACATGTTCACGGAGATGCGCTTCGCGGCCGTTTTAAACAAGGTCTGGCGGAGGAGAACGAACGTTGCAAGCGCCATAGAGGCTTTCCGCTGGGCGACGCTAGGAGGGGCGAGGGCACTCCGCTTGAAGGCAGGGCTGGTAAAGCCGGACTATTCAGCGGATCTTGTTC
>WAMH01000177.1 GCA_015522395.1 Thermococcus sp.
CCCTCCTCATGGCGAGGAGCTTCAAGGAGAGCGAGGGGGACGAGGAAGCCGTGAAGAAGACCGACGAGATTCTCAGGTACATCGAGGACGTCAGGGAGGGCAGGAAGCCGCTCACCGTCAAAATCGCCGATCCCCTCGGCAACAGCGCCCTTATAGGCGAGAAGGTCAAGAGCAGGCTCTTAACCCAGGAGGAAATCGAGGGTCTGAGCCTCGGTCCCTATGTGAAGATAAACCCGGAGGAGCTTGAGGCCGGGGGAAATTCTGAGGGTTCAGAAAAGTCCGGGGATTCCTCGGAGGAAAAACCCGGCAGAAAAGCCGCTCAGAGGTAAACGACCTCCCTCGTCAGAAGGTCTTCTATGAGATTCTTCACCCACTCCTTTCTCGTTCTCCGCGAGAGGTGGATTATCCCCTCCACGTGAACGCCGTATTTTTCCTTCATCTCCTCCCTGCTCACCGGCTCTCTGAAGAGAAACGGCCTCTCCACCGTGAAGGCGTATCCGTAGTCCTTAATGTACTCCCCCAGCCACTTCTTCCCGTTCTCGCCGTGAACGAGGCTTAAGCCGCTCGTCTCCTTCGTCAGCTCCCAGAGGGTATCGAGGTCGGCCTTTATCACCTCCCCAACCTCAAATCCTCCGGCTATCGTTCCCCTCTCCGTTAAAGTCTGCTCCTCGTGAAGGCCCAGCCTCCTGAGCGTATCGCGAAGCTCGTAGGGGTTGCCCCTCGCAACGTAGAGGAAAACGAGGTCTCCCTCTCGGAATGCCCTTGACTTTCTCAGCTCCACCGTCTTCAGTCCGCGGAAGAGCAGCTCCGCGTAGACCTGGTGGAGTGCTATGACGTGCTCCATTGTTTCACCGTTCGAAAGGTATAAGAACCGTTAAAAAGAGTTTGGGTCGATGAGGCGGACGAGGATAACCGAGGGGAAGAGACACAGGATTCTGGTGAGCATTGCAATCGTTGAGTTCGCAGTTGCAATCGCGTTGTTACGGTCGAACCCCTCAGCTGCCGTTCTCCCCTTCTTCCTAGGTCTGGCTTTCGTCTTCTTTGACAAGATGGGCATTCCAGCTGTCGAAGTGAACGTAAACGGTTCCCTCTACCTGATTTATCCAAGCTGGGACTTCTCACGTCTTATTCTGGAGGGAGATAAAAGGAGGTTCATTCCCCTGCTGCCAGGTGAAAGCACCGTTGAGCTAAACGGGAAAGAGCTGACCGTGATGGTCAAACCGGGCCGTTTCCTTCCAAAGGTTTTCGTCGAGTTTGAGGGTAAGAGGGTTAAGCTATTCTGAGCGCGGCCTTTATCACATCGCTCACCACACCACTCGCCGTCTCCTTCAGCCCTGCCCCAGCGCCTTTGACGACCAGCTCGCCGAGGAGGTCGGTCCAGATTACCGCCGCGTTCTCGTGGCTCTCGACCGCTAAGGGGCTGTCAACTGGGATTTCCCGCGGTTCGATGGTTATCTTTCCCCTCTCGAGGGTTGCAACGAGCCTTATCGTTCTGCCCCTCGATCTGGCCTCTCTGACTTTCTCCTGGCTTATCCCGCCTATTCCTTTCACCCTTGACTCCCTGAAGGTTATCGGGCCGAAGGCAACGCAGTGCAGAATCGTTGCCTTGTAGCCTGCGTCTACTCCGAGAATGTCTCCGCTCGGGTCTCTCTCGGCTATCCCGAGCGACTGCGCCTCCCTCAGTACTTCATCAAAGGTTCTGCCTTCTTCCATCCTGCTCAGAATGAAGGTCGTGGTCGCGTTCAGAACCGCCTCTATCCTCTCAACGGTGTCCCCGAGCAGGTTCTCGCGCAGGATTCCGATTACCGGCGTTCCCGCCATGACCGTTGCCTCGAAGAGATACGGAACGTTCCTCCTCTCTGCTTCACCAACCAGTTCCGCGTAGTGGAACGCTAAGGGCGGCTTGTTGCTCGTGACGACCGCTTTGTCGGCCTTAAGCGCGGCGAGATGCCATTCCCAGGCGCCCCCATCGTTGGTCACGTCGATGACGATATCGGCGTCGATCTCCTCCACGGCTTCCTCCGGGGTGAAGTTGTAAACTTCGTAGTCGTTCGTCCAGGCGGAGAGCTTTCCGAAGGTTTCCTTGACAAGGAGGGCCTCCTGAAGGTCTATCCCCTCAGGAAGCCATACCACTCCGCTGGTGTCGGCGACGCTGACGACCTTAAGCGCGATGCCGTATCTCTCGCGGAAAAACCGCTCCTTCTCGAGGAGAACCCTCGCGACCGCTTTCCCAACGTTGCCAAAACCGAAGAGCGAAACCTTAACCCCGCGCACTGGAACCACCCGAAAGGAAAAAAGGGTTCACCTGCTGAGGATGACCTTCAGGATGTCCATGTCCCTGGCAATGCCGACGAGTTCACCCTCCCCCTTGATGACGGGCAGCTGTTCGATCTCGTACTGCACCATCTTCTGGGCAACCTCGTAAACGCTCATATGCGGTGTGGCCACGATGAGCTCACGGTTCATTATTTCCTCAACCGGCTTCTTTGGCAGCTGAAGCTCGGCCTTTTCGAAGAGCAGCGTCGGGTTGCTCTCGAGTATCCAGTCCTCCTCACTGGAGGCCGCCAGGGCCGTCTGCTTCATAACCCTGACTATCTCCGTGTCCTTAAGCAGATCCGTCTCGTCAACCATGCCCACTAGGTTCCCGTCATCGTCTATCACAGGGATAGCCATCGCGTTGCACAGGAGGAGAGCTTTAAGGGCCGCCTTGAGGGGGGTGCCCCGCCAGACGATGCCGACGTTCCTCTGATAGTACTCGTTCAGGCTTATCTCCTTCAGCTTCTCGTTCTTGGACAGGTAGCGCCTCACGATGTCGCCAACGGTGAGTATGCCGAGAACGTGGTTCTCCTCATCAACCACGATGACCCTTCTGTAATCGAGCTCGAGCATCTTTCTGACGGCCTTTTTGAGGTCGTCGTTTGGTTTAACGGTAGGAACGTCCCTCTTGACGAGCATCGCCAGCTGCTCCTCGTCAGGGTTAAGAAGAAGACTCTTGACGCTTATAACTCCAATGAGCTCCTTCGTCTTCTTGCTGACTACTGGAAAAGAGCGAACCTTGTACTTCCTAAACAGCTCCAGTGCGTATTCCCTCGTGGCGGGGAGCTCTATGACCACTGGATCCGGGGTCATCAGGGTCTTCACACGCATTTTCTCACCACCGCTTTAGGTTAAGGGAACCTCTCCCTATTTTAAGCTTTTCATCAACGGGGGTGGGATTAAAGAAAAGGAAGATCAGCCGAGAACGGCCAGGAAAACCCCGGCTGCAACCGCCGTCCCTATAACACCGGCCACGTTTGGCCCCATGGCGTGCATCAGGATGAAGTTTCCTGGATCCTCCTCACTTGCCATCCTCTGGACGACACGGGCGCTCATAGGGACGGCAGAAACACCGGCGGCACCTATCATCGGGTTTATCCTGCCGCCGCTAATGCTCTTCATGAACTTGCCGAAGAGCACTCCCCCCGCGGTTGCACTTGCGAAGGCGACTATTCCAAGCCCAAGTATCTCGAGGGTCTGGGCCGTGAGGAAGCTCTCCGCGCGCATGGTTGAACCGACGCCAAGCCCGAGGAAGATGGTAACGATGTTCATAAGCTCCTCCTGGGCGGCTTTGCTAAGCCTCTCGACAACACCGCTTTCCCTGAACAGGTTGCCTATCATGAGCATTCCAACGAGCGGAGCCGCGCTGGGAACGAGGAGGCCGATGGTGATCATGGCCACTATCGGGAAGAGTATCTTCTCGCGCTTTGAGACCGACCTGAGCTGTTTCATGCGTATCTTTCTCTCCTCTGGGCTCGTCAGGGCCTTGATGATGGGGGGCTGGATCAACGGCACGAGACTCATGTAGGAGTAAGCTGCCACCGCCGTTGCCCCCAGTATCTCAGGGGCCAGCTTCGTCGTCAGGTATATTGTTGTTGGCCCGTCGGCACCGCCGATGATTCCTATGCTTGCCGCCTGGTTCAGGTTGAAGCCAAGCGCAAGGGCGGTGAGCATGGCTATGAAGACACCTATCTGAGCCGCGGCACCCATGAGGGCGTTCTTCGGGTCTGCTATGAGCGGGCCGAAGTCAGTCATTGCCCCGAGGCCGAAGAATATCAGGAGAGGCACTATCTCCGTCCTGACGAGCGTGTAGTATATTATGTCGAAGATCCCCGGCGGTCCATACTGCTGGTTCAGGTAGCTGAGCGTGGCGAATATGTTATCCGCTATGTGCCCCGGCAGGTTCGGCGCTACCGGCCAGTTGACGAGGCTCCCGAGGGGTATGTTGACGAGGACGGCGCTTATCCCTATCGGAAGCAGCAGGAGAGGCTCCATCTCGTACTTGATGGCGAGGTACACGAGCGTCAATCCAACCACTATCATGACGACGTTGCCCCACGTGAGGTGGAGCAGGCCCATCCCCTGGAAGAAGTTGATTATCTGATCGAGCATTCCAGTCATGGTCCTCACCCTAACTCAATCAGTGGTTGTCCGGTGTCGACGGTGTCGCCTTCTTTGACGAGAATCCTCTTCACTACACCGTCTTTCGGCGCTGGGATCTCGTTCTCCATCTTCATTGCCTCCAAAACAACCAGACCCTGACCAGTCTTAACCTGCTCACCCTCCTTGACCAGAATCCTCAAAATCTTGCCCGGCATCGGTGAAGTGACAACACCCTCACCAGCCGGGACAGGAGCAGGCGCAGGAGCAGAAGCCGCTGGAGCCGGAGTAGAAACACTAGGGGCGGCGGTCTGAACCGGGGTCGAAGCCTGAACGGGCGCGCTTAAAGCCCCGACGTCGATTCCAAGTCCCTTGGCCTCAACTGTGTACTCCCTGTCTTCGAAGCTTACCCTGAACCTTCCCCCCGGGAGTTCTTCAAC
>WAMH01000178.1 GCA_015522395.1 Thermococcus sp.
AAGGTCAGGCCCGGAAAGTACCCGGACCATTGCCCGCTCGGTCTGCCAGAGTGCATATATAAGAAGTTCAAGGCGATAGCCGGGGAAAAGCCACCGTGCGATGAGTGCATAGAGAACCAGTGGCTCTTCTGAATTTCCGGACCGTTTTAATTTTTTTAGCTTGTTTAGAGTGAAAATACCGGGCGGCTCACCAGCCGCCCCTTCCTCTTCCCCAGCCTCCGCCATGTCTCCTTCCACGTCCCATTCCCCTTCCCATGCCGCGGCCCGTTCCTGGACCGTAACCTGGGCCGGTCTCTTCCTGTGGGACGGAGGCTGTAGGGAGCTCATCACGGAGAAGCGCTTCCACGGCGTTTCTAACGGGTGTTCCTGGATTGACTTGGTAGAGCTTTATGCCGGCTGCTTGGAGCGCTCCAAGGGCGTTCGGGCCAAACTGGGGAGCCATAACGACGTTCACACCCTCATCTATGCAGAACTGAGTGGCGGTTACCCCTGCACCCCTAGGGGCGCTCGAAGCCGGGTTTGGAACGACCCTTACGTTCGTTATCGTCCCATCTGAGACCTCAACTATGGTGAACGTTGGAGCACGCGCGAACATCCCCGCGACAACGTCATCAAGACCTCCCCTTGTGGTCGGCACCAGAACTCTCATGTTATCACCCCCTTGAGATATTGCCATTCACCAGAAAAACCTTCCGGGGTGCGGACGGATCATCGCCCTCAATAACAGGAGTAGCGCGAGACCGATGGCGTAAGGGGTGGCCACGACGAATAGCTTGACGAGAAAGTAGACTATCCCCAAGAGGATCAGAAGATCCACGAGGCCGTAGAGCCCCGAACCATGGTAAGGGCCGTATCCTCCACCGTACCCCCTACCAAACCTCCCATAACCCCGTCCAAATCCGCGTGGCATGCTCCTCCCCTCGCTTGGTAAATATCAAACATGGGGCGAAAGATCAAAGGCTAAGAATTCACCACCAGCCGAAGAACTTTGAAAGCCATGTCCTCCTGCTGGGCTGGCCCGTCCAGGGACAGTAGCCGAGCCTCGCTCCCCAGCCTCTGCCACCTCTGCCCCATCCACGTCCAAATCCACGGCCTCTCCTGTCTCTTCCGCGACCCCAGCCTCCGCCCCATCCGGGGCCGTAACCGTAGGCAGGGTATGGCGGATAAGCCGGTGCAGTCGGGTACGGACCGTACGCCGGGGACGGGGCCACAGGGCCAGCCGGCTGGAGCGGGGCCTTGAACTCGCTGGCGCTGCCACTTACAGCGGCCTTTATAGCATCCTCTACGGGTGTTCCTGGATTGACTTGGTAGAGCTTTATGCCGGCTGCTTGGAGCGCTCCAAGGGCGTTCGGGCCAACCTGAGGGGCCACTATTGCCTCAACACCCTCGTTGATGAGGGCCTGCACCGCCATTGGACCGGCTCCGCCGCCGGCTGTCGAGGCAGGGTTCTGTACAACCTTCTCGCTGACCACGTTGCCGTTCTCGTCGATATCCGCGATGTAGAAAGCCGGAGCACGGGCAAAGACAGGCGCAACGCTATCGTTAAATCCTCCACCGTTGGTTGGTATTGCGATCCTCATCATCACCACCTCCGCTATTTTTGTGCATATGCACAGTATTTAAGCTTTTCGGACCCGGCCGAAACTTTTAAAATTACAACAAGTTATTAAAAACGGTGATGGACATGGAGCTGGTGAAAATCGAGAGAGAGAAAGCCGAACTCTACAGGGCGTTAATACCGCTCGTTCCAAGGGACTTTAAGGACGACCTCAAACTGCTCGCGAGTCACTCCGAGAGAAACGCAGGACTGCTCGAAAAGGTCAAAGTGCCAGAGGAAACGAGGGGATTAAGAGAAGTCGAGGTTGCCCTTGAGTTTCTGGAGAAGGCACTCACGGACCCCGAGTCAGGGGTCGAGGACTACTACAGATACGCCATAGATGCCGAGGAGGCAACCGCTAGAATCTACTCCGAGCTGAGCATGAAGGCCAGATCAGAGAGAACCAGAAGGCTCTTCCGCTGGCTGGCCGAGATAAGCAGGGAACACGCCGAAATACTAAGGAGGCACCTTGAGATGTGGGAGTTCATGCAGGAGCAGGTCGAGGAGGAAGAAATCCCCGAGGACCTGCTCGAGCAGTGGTTCGAGGACATAGACCTGTAGTTAGGTTTCCCTAAATCTTTTTAAAGCCCCCGCAGAGGTTTTAACGGTGGTTGATATGAGATGCCTGAAGGTTGCCTTTGGAATGGAAGACGATGAACATCTAATCGATGATCACTACGGCGACTCTGAGTTCTTTGCCATCTACGAGGTTTGTGAAGATGGTAGCGTTAAACTCCTGGAAAAGAGGCCGAACAAAGCCAAAGACTTTGAAGAGGAGCACGATGAAGGCCACGGCGACCCGAGAAAGTTCAAGGCAGTTGTGAGCCAGCTTTTGGACGTTGACGTTCTAGCGGCTTTCAGAATGGGGCCGAACTTTTTGAGAATCCGAGACAAGACCAACAAGGTGGCCTTCTTTACGAGGACAAGAGACATAAAGCTCGCCCTCCAGCGCGTCCTTGAGAACTTCGATGAACTCTGGGGACAGGTTCAGGCCAAGAAAGCCGGGAAACCCCCGATAGAGGAATGAGTGATGAGGTTCTGGGGGATTGAGCCAAAGGTCGGCCTTTTTTCAGGTTTATACGCGCTCTTTGGGTTTTACCTGAACTCAAGGCTCAGGCCGGGCATCTCTTTCCCTTTACCGGGACTTGTTGTACTCCTTTCGGGCCTTTTTCTGTGGCTCGTCTGCTACCTTCAGGTTTCGAGGGCCTACTCAAGGGGAGAACTCTTAACCAAGGGCTGTTACGCGAGAGTTAGGCATCCAATATACTCCATCTGGGGCTTTCTAATCATCCCGGGCTTTTCCCTGGTGATAGGTGGCTTCATGCTCTTCCTTCCGGTTATCTACTGGCTCTCGGTTTTAGCCTTTATAGGTGAGGAGGAGAGAGCCCTCGAAAGGAGGTTCGGCGATGGGTGGCGGAGATACGCAAAAAGAACGCCCCGTTTCGTTCCAAGGCCTTGAGATCCTTCTGGTTCACCTCTATGTTCTGGCTCACCTCAAGAAGGCCGGTGTTGATTACGCCAAGATGATGGCGAAGATGAGCGAGCTAGAGCTTCCCCTCATCGAAGACGCGATAAAAGACCTTATCGAGATAGGTCTTATCGAAAGGGACTCGGGAAGCGCGATAAAGCGGAGCAGGGCGAGGTTCAAAAAGGCCTTTGAGGTGCACAAGCACCACACCTACTACAGGCTTTCGCGGGCCGGAGAGCTTTTCCTCCGCTCGATTGATGAACGCTGGCTTAGGGAATACTTCAACTCCCTCTTTCCCGGCGGATGGGACATTGTTAGGGCCCTAGCAAAGGCCAAGAGCTTCAACGAGCTTCCGAAGGAGTTAAGAAACGATAGAATCAGGGGGGAACTCGTTCTTCATCGCTTCATAACTCCAAACGGTAGGAAAACGGCGTTTTTCAAACTGCTGGCTGAATTCCTCGGAATCACACTTCGATGATTGTTCCCGTCCTCACTCCAACGAACTTCTCAGGATAGTTTTTCCTCACGTAGGCCTTCGCCTCATCACCGGAGCAGTGCGCTGGGGCTATGAACTCGGCCATCTCAGCCAGCCTGTTGAGGGTTCTCCGCGACGGATAATGGAAGCCACCTATTACGAGATGGGCCCTCTCATAGCCCGAAACCTCCAGGAGGGCCCCGGTGAGCCTGTCAACGCCCGGATGGGAACAGCCGACTATGATTACCAATCCAGAGGGAGTCTCAACGCCAACGGCGTGCTCAAAGCCGTCAAGCGCTCCAGAAGTCCATATTCCATCGGCTATCTCCCCAGCGTCAAGGACTTCAAAAACGCTCAGCCCCTCCATCCATCCGCCAGGAGGTGCGTAGAGTCTCAGACCCGGATTGAGCCGGGCAATCAGGGGAAAACCTCCGTAGTGGTCGTAGTGCCAGTGGCTTAAAACCGCGAAGTCCAGGTTTCTCAGTGAAGCCCCCAGAACCTTCGAGTTGTGGGCTAAAACTTCTCCCCCCGTGTCGGCATCGAAGAGGAAGCGATACTTGCTCTCAACCAGAACGCTCCAGCCCCAGTCGTTGATGAGGCCCTTTGCTGGGGTGTTGTCGTTGAGGATTGTCAGCCTCATTCAACCCTCACCACGTACTTTCTGTTTCCCTTCTCGAAGCCCCTGAAACTTCCAAGCTTCAGCCCGAGGAGGGCTTTCTCAAAATCTATCACCTTCATGGAGGCTAGATGCGTAACGCGCGTCCCCTTGAGGAACTCGGGCAAAAGCTGGCCCGTTGGACCGGTAAGAACGAAGAGCTCAGCTTTCCTTGC
>WAMH01000179.1 GCA_015522395.1 Thermococcus sp.
CATCTAGTACTGAAAAAACGGTAAACAGCCGGCACACTTGGTTTTATACCTTACTCACTCGTCTTTCGTCGGAAACAGCCGTGGAAAAGCTTTTTATAGAATGGAATACTTTATACATAATGCCCCGGCTCCATTCATGGGGCGGTTTAAAGATACCTTGAAGAACGGGGGTGATCGATGTGGAGCAGCAGAGGGACCAGTGGGCAACCAAAATTGGTCTGATATTGGCGATGGCCGGGAACGCCGTTGGTCTTGGTAACTTCGTCAGGTTTCCGACGCAGGTTGCCCAGAACGGTGGCGGCGCCTTCATGGTGCCGTACTTCCTGGCGCTGTTCCTTCTGGGAATACCCATAATGTGGGTAGAGTGGGTTGCCGGTCGCTACGGTGGAAAGTACGGCCACGGAACCCTGGGCCCAACCTACTACCTCATGGCAAGGGAGAGCCTCAACCCCAGAGGGGCGCTGGTGATGGGTGTCATAAGCGGTATGGTGGCCTTCGCGGGCGTCACGCTGCTCAACAGCTACTACCTGCACCTCATAGGATGGTCTGCGGCCTACACGTGGTTCAGCATAACAGGGGCATACTTCGGCAAGAACACCGGACAGTTCTTCAGCGACTACCTCAACAACCACGCGGAGGTCCTAGTCTTCTGGGGCATAACCATAGTGACCATAGCCATAGCCGTTGGAAGGGGGGTCAGCAAGGGCATAGAGAAGTGGGTCAAGGTTATGATGCCACTGCTCTACATCTTCGCCATTATAATGGTGGGCTACGTCTTTGTTCTTGGTTCGCCGATCAAACCGGACTGGAGCACCATAGATGGGTTCTCATTCATCTGGACCCCCAACTGGGCCTATCTCAAGGAGCACTTCGCGGCGGTCATGCTCGCGGCATCGGGACAGATATTCTTCACGCTCTCACTGGGTATGGGCATCATCCAGAACTACGCCAGCTACCTCGGACCCAACGATGACGTTGCCCTCTCGGGCATTGCAACGGTCTCGCTCAACGAGTTCGCGGAGGTCGTTCTCGGTGGATCGCTCGCCATACCGCTCGCAACTGCATATTTCACGAAAATAATAAACCCAGGCATAGTAATGAGTGCCTTTACCAAATTAAACAACGGAAAGCTAATTCAAGTTGACAAGGGTGCTCTCATCCAACTGGGTGTTCCATTAAATGTGATTAATAAAGCTCTTTCCACTGGAAATCCTACTATATTAAAGAGCTACATAGTTGCTCACTGGAGCTCAATAATGGCGGCGTTTAATGTACACAAAGACGTGGGTCTTCAGGCGATAGGAAGGACGTTCGGACTTGGATTCGCTTATACTGCCCTTCCGAACGCGTTCGTCAGCATGGGACAGGCGGGAAGGTTCTTCGGTGCCCTCTGGTTCCTGCTCCTGTGGTTCGCAGGATGGACGTCGGCGATAGCAATGTACAACTACCTCGTGGCCCTCTTCGAGGAGGACCTCGGAATCAGAAGGGGCGTCGGAACGTGGCTAGTCCTGCTGATATACTTCTTCCTCGGACTGCCGGTCGTATACATAGGCCTCGACAACTACGTCACGCCGCTCGACAACTGGATCAGCTTCCAGCTCACCCTGCTGGCACTGCTTGACATCATAGTGGCAGTGTACCTCTTCAGGCCAAGCAACTTCTGGGATGAGCTCCACAAGGGAGCCTACGTTAAGATACCAACGTTCTACAAGTGGATAACCCTCATCGTGGCACCAATATTCCTCCTGATCCCACTGTTCGGAACGTTCAAGGGCTTCATCAGCGGCGGAATACCGAAGACCGTGGGTGCGGTGATAATAACCATGTTCATCATAGGGGCCATTGAAACCTACTTCGCCATCAAGAGGAAGTACGGAGAGGAGATAAAGAAGAACAAGGTGCTGGTGAAGGTCTGAGGTGGTGACAATGGGGAGCTGGGTAATCTACATGCTGACGGCGTGGATCGTCATCTTCGCCCTTATGGGCTGGAGCATAGGAGCGCTCCTGAAGGCCGAGAAGCAGGGGCAAGGGTCTTAAACCCCCCTCTTCTTTTAGTTTTGGAGGGATAGCGGTGAAAAGTCCCGGGATTCTTGAGGACACGGCGGAGGTTCTTGAGACCACGATACCCAAGGTCGAGAGGCTGACCGTTCTGAGCGAAAGGGAGAAGCGGAAGATAGTCTCCCTCATCAAAGAGGCAGCCGAGAACTTCAGAAACCTCGCCAGAAACGTCAAGAAGGACAACGTTCAGCTGGCGGAGTTCTTCCTCAAGAAGGCCAAGGAATTCAAGGTGATGAGCACCGACAAGGGCGTCGAGAAGGAGGGGAAGAAAAAGTACATTGAGAGGGCAAAGAAGCTGAACCTCTACTCAAAATCCGCGGTCTACGACTTCGACCCCGATATGCTCAAGGCCCTGAAAAGGGCGTACAGAACGTACCTCTTCGGGATGACAGCGTTTTTCCTTCTGGTCGGGGTATACATGAGCCAGATAATGGCCGTGACGGCCCTCATACTGGCGATACCAACCGTACTCTCGATGCTCTCGCTTCAGAGGAGGGGTTACCTGGGGCTCCTTCTGGCGTACTCCACGGTGCCGATACCCATAATCCAGGGCGCCATGGGGCTGACCTACGGGCTCAAGCAGCTGACAACCCCCAGGGCAATAGAGAAAATAGCGGGGATGATAAGCAAGAGCCCCGGCTTCGTCAAAGGGTGGCTGATCGCCATGGTGCTCCTCAGCGCCGTCGAACTCTACCTGATACTCTACGGTTCGTACCTGCTCTACAAACACCGCCACGCGTTCCTCTGAAAAGTGAGGGGCCTGATACAAGGCCCCGTTTCCCCTTCTCCCGTTTTTATCCGCACCGCATCCTCGACTGGGATCACGAATATCTTCCCGTCGTGATAAGAATTTAACTTTATCTGGAAAGCCTCCGGACACAGGTTAGGTTTAAAGGGAAGGGGGCGTATCAACCGGAGGTGGGAGAATGAAGGAGGAGATGAGCAGCGTTGACATACGCTACGTGGTGAGGGAACTCCAGTGGCTGGTTGGAGCGCGCGTCGACAAGGTCTACCACGATAAGGACGAGATAAGGATCAAGCTGAGGACGAAGGAGGGGAGGGCAGACCTAATCCTCCAGGCCGGAAAGAGGTTCCACCTCACGAGCTACGTCAAGGAGGCCCCCAAGAGTCCGTCGAGCTTCACGATGCTGCTCAGGAAGCACCTCAGCGGGGGATTCATAGACGCCATAGAGCAGCACGGCTTCGACAGGATAGTGAAGGTCAGGATAGGCGATTACACCCTCATCGGCGAGCTTTTCAGGCGCGGAAACATCATTCTCGTCGATTCGGAGAACAAAATCGTTGCAGCACTCCGCTATGAGGAGTACAAGGACAGGGCGATAAAGCCCAAAGCCGAGTACAGGTTCCCTCCGGCCAGGGAGAACCCGCTTGAGGTCTCGAAGGAGCGCTTCTTAGAGCTGATGAGGGAAGACGAGAGCCTGGAACTCGTCCGCGCTTTGGCGAGAAAGCTCAACATGGGCGGCATGTACGCCGAGGAGATTTCGATAAGAGCTGGCTTCGAGAAGACGACTCCGGTCAAAGAGCTGAGCGACGATGATCTCTTGAAGGTTTACGAGGCGATGCTGAAAACCTTCAATGACGAGCCGAGGCCTAACATCATCTTCAAAGACGGGAGCATGCACGACGTGGTTCCGGTAGAGCTGAGAATCTACGAAGGGCTTGAGAAGAAGTACTTTAAAACCTTCAGCGAGGCCCTCGATGAGTACTTCGGCAGGATAACCCTGGAGAAGGCGAGAATAGAGCAGACGAAGAGGCTTGAGGCGAAGAAGAAGCAGCTCCTAACAACGCTGAAGAAGCAGGAAGAGATGCTGAAGGGCTTCGAGG
>WAMH01000180.1 GCA_015522395.1 Thermococcus sp.
CCAACCAAAGTCCCTATCACCGCCGCGAGGAAGGCTATCCAGAGGCTCGTCCTGAGGCCGTAGACCAGGCGGGCGTAGAGGTCCTGCCCGTTGATGTTGGTCCCGAGGATGTGCACAACTTCAAACTTCTTGCCGGTGTAAGTCGTTATGATCTCGTGGCTCATCGGGGGCAGGGTCTTCTCCCCGTAGGATGCTATCGAGATGCCCTGAACCTTTTCGTAGTAAAGGCCGTCCCACGCGAAGGGTGTGAACAGCGGGCCTACTATCGCGAGCACGACGAAGAACGTCAGCAAACCAAAGCCGAACTGGAACTTCCTGTTCCTGAACGCTATCCTGACTGTTCTAGCGGTGCTCATTCTCATCCCTCCGTGTAGCTGGCCCTGACGCGCGGGTCTATGAAGGCGTAGATCAGGTCTATGGCGAAGTTGGCCGCTAAGACGGACACGACCACAACGAGGAAAGCCCCCTGGAGGAGGAAGTAGTCCTGATTCAGGGCGGCGTTCATGATGAGAACACCGATTCCCGGGTAGTTGAAGACTATCTCGGTCGCTATCGCCCCGGCCACCATCATGCCGAGCTGAAGCGCCAGTCCTGTAACCTGGGGCAGGATGGCGTTCCTGTAGGCGTGCTTGGTCATAAGCTTCTCGCTTCCACCGAGGGCCTCAAGGTAGCGAACGTAATCCGCCTCAAGCTCGTAGATGATCATGTTGCGCATTCCTATGGCCCAGCTGCCTATCATGACTATGAACAGGCTCAGGAAGGGGAGAATCCAGTGCTCCAAGAAGCTCGATATGAACTCCCACGAAAAGCTGGGCACCAGGTCCGGCGCGTAGGCGCCTGAATAGGGAAGCCAGCCGAGCTTGACCCCGACCACGTAAACGAGTATCATCGCGAACCAGAAGTAGGGCATGCTCGCTAGGAAGTAGAAGACCAGCATGGTGTAGCGGTCGTATTTCTTATTTTTACCGGCGATTGCACCGAGCCAGTTTCCAACGAGCCAGCTCAGGAGTATCGCGGGCAGGAGAATGGCCACATCATACGGCAGGGCATGGCGAATTATACCTGAGACCGGGGTGTTGTAAAGCATGCTGTAGCCAAGATTACCATGAAAAAGGCTCGTCCAGAAGTTTATAAACTGCTTCCAGAGCGGTAGGTTAAGTCCATAAAGCTCCTCGTAGAACTTTATCAGGGCGGTGTTTGCGGTGCCACCGCTCTTGGACATCATAGCCTCTATGGGATTCCCGGGCATAAGCCGGGGGAGGAGCCAGTTGAGCGTCACGGCGAACACGAAGGTAATACCGTACACGACGACCTTCCTTGCGAGGTACCTTCCAAAGCCCATCATTGACCCTCCAGCTGTTGCTCAGGTAAAAATCAATGAAGAAAGGAAAGGTTCACCGTCTCCTTCTCATGAGAAGCGGAACCGCGGCCAGGGCGACTATCAATGCCGGACCGCAGATTCCTCCACCGCCACTGCTCGTCGTGCTGGTGCTGCCCGTTGAGGTGGTCGTAGTTGTCGATGTGCCGCTCGCTGAGTGAACTCCAAGGAGCGCTAATGCGGTTCCCCAGGTGCCGTACTTGGCCCAGAATATCGGGACACCGTAGGGGTTGTTGGCGTTTGGCCAGCCGGTCCAGTACTGGGTGTTGGCCTCATAGAAGAGGGTCGCCATGTACACTGGAACCGCCGGAACGTCCTTGAGCCATATCTCACTGAGCTCCTTTATGTACTGGGCCTCCTCCTTCGGGTCCGTGGTCTTGGCGAACTCGCTGAGTATCTGCTCAGCCTTCTCGTTGGTGTAGTTTCCAAAGTTGGCCGCACCGTCCTTGCTGAGGAGGGCGTTGTAGACGGCGTAAGCGGTTGGCTGGAAGGTTCCGGCCCAGTGCAGACCGAGGTCGAAGTCACCGGTCTTGTACTTGTTCATCATCGCGCCCCAGTCGTACTTGTCGATGACAACTTTGATTCCGAGGGCCCTGAGCTGGTTCTGGATTATCTCTGCCGTCGAAATCCAGTCGGAACAGCCGGCACAGGTGACGAGGTGGAGTTCGATGACCTTGCCGTTGTAGGTCCTCCAGCCGTCGGCGTTCTTCTTCATGCCGAGATCGTCGAGTATCTTGTTGGCCTCGGCGATGTTTCCGTACTGCCAGCCGTACTCCTTGACTAAGCTATCGAGACTTATTTTGTTGCTCCACTTCTCGAGGAGACCGGTTCCGAAGGGTATCTCGGCCGGCTTTCCGCCAATCGGGCCGTTTGTGACGATCTGCTCCGGGTTGATTGCCATCGCTATGGCCCTTCTGAACTGCGGGTTGTTCATGGGCGGTTTCTGGGTGTTGAAGTAGAGCAGAACCGGTGCGACCGGCGGGAAGTAGGGTGGCTCCTCGAGCCAGCTGACGATCTTCGGGTTCTGCTTCTTGGCCTGGGCTATATTCATGTAGTAGGTCCCAACGTCGAGGTCGCCCTTGATGAACATGTTCGCCGCCTGGGCGTTGTCCTTGACGTAGAGCTGGATGATGTACTTCGGAGCTGGCTTGCTGAAGACCTTGTCTCCCCACCAGTCGTCGTTCCTCACGAGGATGGCCTTCTGCTGCTGGACAACCTCATCGAGCTTGTAGGGGCCAGAACCAACGAGGTACTTCTGTTCATCGCCTAGGAACGTCATCTTCGGGATCTTCTTGGGGTCAATGTTCTGGAATACGTGCTTTGGAACTATGAGGGCTCCCTGACCCCATCCGTAGAAGAGCTGGAGCTTCCAGAGCTGGTAGTTGGGGGTTCCATCGAAGATGAAGTCAACGGTTCTGTCGTCAACGACCTTTATCTCCTTGAGGCCGAGCTTGGTCCAGTTCCTCAGACCGATCTCCTGGTAGTACTCATAGGAGAACTTAACGTCCTCGGCAGTCAAAGGCTGACCGTCCTGCCACTTGAGGCCTGACCTGAGCTTGACCTCGAAGACGTTCGGTTTAACCCACTTTCCGCTCTCTGCAAGCCACGGCTTGAGTTCTCCTGTCATAAAGTTCAGCATGAACAGCGGCTCGAATATGAGTCCGTCGAGGCCTATTATGTTACCACCCTGGAAAGGATTCGCGTTGGTCGGCGGTGCACTGTTGGCGGTGTACAGGGTCTCGTTTCTAGGATAGCTGGCGGCATTGACCCAACCAAAACCAAAAACGCTCCCGAGCATTACGGCCATAACGGCCAGGGCGAGGTACTTTTTCATAGTTTTCCACCCTATTATAAAGGATGCCAATTTTATAACATTGCCCGAATCTATATAAGCTTTTTGGTGGCCATTGTGGGGTTGCAGTGTCCACTTACATACCCCATTCCTCCGCTGTCCATGGCCCCAAAAGTTCCCCGAAGAGCAGAACTGAACATGGAAAATTATAAAA
>WAMH01000181.1 GCA_015522395.1 Thermococcus sp.
ACCTATGGTGAAGGGGGACTATCCCTAGCACTACTTGAGGTTATGAGCATTGGAAAGCCCATCGTCGCCAGTAAAATCGGAGGAATTCCTGAGGCTATAAGACACCCGTTAGAGGGGATTTTAGTTCAGAATGAAAAGAAAGAAATAGCAGATGCTCTTCTATTCTTACTGAAGAATCCCAAAATCAGAAGGAAAATGCGCGTGATATCAAGACGCGCAGTTGCTAAGAGATTCTCATGGGAGAGAACTGCTACCAAGCTCGTTCAATTTCTAAAGATGACAACGAGGACCACGGTAAGTAAGGATAAGTAACTCCCCATCCACCCCCACCCCACACCCTCAATCCCGAACCTCGGAACGAGCAGATAACTCAACCCCAGAAACAACGCAGCCTTCGTCACGTTGATCGCAACGACCTCCTTCACCCTCTTCTGGATGTTCAACACCGTTATCGAGAAGTTCACCAGAACAACAAAGAATCCACCCAAGACCATCAGCTTGAGCAGTCCAAGCCCCCCAACGTACCCTTCCCCAAAGAACCTCAAAACGTAACCACCAAAGAGCCAGACGAAAATCGTTGCGAAGGCCAGATAGATGTAGCTGAAAGCTATCGCCTTCCGCAAGGTTCGCCCCATGTTCGCAAGTCCATGACTGCCCTCAACGAAGAAGGAGGTGTTTATCGCGTTGGGGATGAAGAGTATCAGGTTCCCGACAGCGAAGGCCATGTAGAAGTAGGCTGCCTCCTCCCTTCCGAGCATGCCCAACACGAGGGTTGGCATAAGGTAGTTCGAGGCACTGCTGGCTATTCCGGCTATGTAATTCCCTAGAGAGAATCTGAAAGCATCCCTGAGAAACTCGCGATCGAGATGAGGCACGACCCAGCCAGAGAAGATCACTGCATAGGCTAATCCAAGTAAAAGGCCGAGGCCGAAGGATGATACTATCCCCAGCGCCCCGAGAGCGGTTAAAACGAACAGAAAAACAAACCTCGCCGAGAAGAGAAGGCTCTGGATGAAGCTGTGCTCGGCTTTCCTCCTAGCTATGGCATAGGTCGAGAGGACATTGTAGGCAGTACCAACAACCGAGAAGGTCACAAAAACAACAAGGAACAGGGAGGGCTTCAGGCCGCTGAAGGACCTCATGGTCACCATGAGCAGGCCGTAGGAGAGGGAAAAAACCAAGCTTGCAATAGATGTTACAAAGAGGGCTGTACCTGCAGCTCTCTCGTGGTATTCCGGATAAAAGCGAATCAGCGCGTAGTTCATGCCGAGCATAGAGAGCTGGAATGTCAGGTTGAGGGCAGAGACAACAGCAGAGGCAATCCCAACATCTCCAGCCGGATATAGTCTCGCCGCCACGGCCCAGAAGATGAAACCGGCAAGTGCAGTGGAAAGCGATGAGAGCGAGATGTAGATGGAGTTCCTATAGAGGGGGCTTCTGAGGTTCCTGAGCTCCCGCTTTATGATTCCTCGCATTGCCTGACCTCCCGTATGGTTTGGCGGGAGAATTAAAAAGTTTTCACCCAGAAACATCGCCTGCCCAGACTCAGAAGAATGCTGAGATTAACTATTGATAGGGACAATTTATATCGCAGCCTTTTGTAAGTTAAGCCTGCCTACACGTGAGTTCATCTAGTGACCGTGGCACATTAGTGTGTTAAGTCAACTAATTTTTGATATAATTAGCTACTGTTAATAAGTAGTTTTATCCTCATTTCATAAGCTACCCAGGGGGCATAAATTATTGCTGTTGAGTCATTAAATTGACACTCCATACACATATTGACACTCAAAAATCAAAGAATTAAGCATCAAAAGAATTAAGCATCATTTGTGAACAAGTAATATAACACACGTAAAAAGCTCACGCGTGTTACGTCATTATTAGTTGGTGTTTGGTTCTAAGTGCTAGTTTCACCGGGAATATAATTAGATTAAAATCCATCTGCGCCTCTATTCCTGTGGCCTACAGTGAGTACACGTGAGGTTTTAACGTATAATTTACCACATCATTCCGGTGATGTTCAATTTTGAAGTGTCATTTTACCCACAAAGTGCAAACTGGGTTCGACGCTCTCATTGCTCTTTGCCCTATTTCCTACCCTCCAAGTGTAGTTGCCAAGTTCTCTGCCCAGCTACTTTCTATCACTGTTTCCTACACTCTATGTGTATTTTTAGAAACCACCGTAGACGCTTGCATTAAAAACTGCGCAAAAAGTGGAGATGATTACCATTAAAAAGGAAACTGGAATTGCATCGGGCCGTCTAGCTGGTGATATCTTCAATGTGTATTTGTATCCCTCTAAGATCTCACCGGCTGAGAGAGACATAAACAGAAAGGGAAAGGGAGCACATCACCACTTGGTGTTTCCAAGAACATCCCCTATCCGAAAAACTCCCCTGTCGAGCACGGTTTTTCCTCCGATGTAGGTGTACCTGACGACGACGCTTCCGTTGAGGTTCCCTGGAAGAACAAACTCACTTTTGCCTCGCACGTTGAACCACTTTTTGTAAACCAGCGTCCCGTTGTCGAGGTAGCCGTATACTCCAAGGGCCGTCCCGGTTGAGTTGGTGAACTTCAAAACAACGGAGCCATTCTCAGTTGTAACGACCACGTTTGGATGAACGAACCTGAAGATCTTCACGAGACCACCATCCGAGTATACGAGCCTGTAATAGCCAGGATAATCATCGGTGAACATCAGCCTTGCAAGCATGGTGTTGAAGGCCTTTCCGTTCATTATCACGGCATAGCCGTAGTTGAGGTTGATGTAGGCGTAGACGTCGGCCGTTGAAGGAGATGAGAGCTTAACCCGCCCAACGGTTTCGCCGTACTCGACGAACACCTCCTCAGGGACAAGGAGTTTGCCTCCAATGCTAACCCTGACGTCCCAAGCTTTTCCCGGAACCGCCATGAGGGAGTACGGGCCGTTTGAAAACACCAGCAAACTTCCGGATGAAGTGGCGGGGAGAACGACCAACGCGTAGCCGCCGCGCACCCCCGCGGTTTGAAGAACGTCGTCGAACTTCATAAGGGTGTCGTAGGAAACTGTGACGTAGTCGATGCCAAGGCTCATCATGGAGGAAGGTTTAACGAGTCCGAGGTAGTACTTGGCCACCCATCCGCTTGGGCCCCCTTGCGCAACGGGAGCGCGGTGGGAGTAGTAGGTCACCCAGTGCCCGTGATCCCACCAGGTCAGGACGACGTCGTTTACGTTTGAGTGTTCTCCAAGGTAAGTCAATGCCTCCTCCCAGTGGGAGTTCATGAACGGCCTCGCCTTCAGGGTTGCGGCTGTTCCCTGAACGGCCGCCACCGCCGGGACGGATACAATGAGCAGGGCCAGCAGGACCACGAGGGACCGTTTCAGGATCAGAGAACCGTTCAAACGATCCTCGAAATGAAGGGTCCCCTCGTAGAATGACACCAGCCCGATGCCCGTCATCATGGAGACCGCCGGGGAGGCGATGAAGAGAAACCTAGTCCAGATCAGACCCATAGGCAGGAGAACGGCGAAGGTGCCGAGCAGGAGAAAATCCTCCAGACGGGGCTTAACGAAGCGGAGGAAAAACAGGGGCACCAAAACACCGACCACACCATAGGCCTCCCACCAGCTTCCCCAAGTGGTCCTGAGGGTTTCCGCGATGGGGTTCAGAGGAAACAGCTTCCACAGGATGCCCGTCAGAAGGGCGCGGTAATGAAGGGTCACCGCCACAGCGGCCAGCAGAAAGACCAGGGTCACCGCCACCCGAGACCTCGGGCTTCTGACAAACCTGGCCATCACCAGCAGGGAAACGGTTAGAACCACCGCTGAGGGAACGGCGTACTTGAGGAACAGCAGGAGAAAAACATCCTTTATAAGGCCGAAGTGAATCCCGAGTTCCTTCGCAAGGCTCCTGCCAACCCAGTGGGTTTCACCCACCATACCGTAGCCCAAAACCCCACCGATCCAGTTGGCCAGCAGAGCCCCAAGCGCCAGGGAAAGGGCCAGGACAGTACCATCAAGGATGTACTTATCCTTCTTCAAGAGAAAAGCCCCCGCCGATAGGAAGACGGCGTTAGTAAGGAGGATGGCGAAGATGGGATAATATGCCTGCCAGAAGGCCGCTGCAAAGCCCGCAGAGAGACCGGGGATGAGGTAAAGAAACAGCCGACCGTACCTCCAAGAAGACCTTCTCACGAAGAGGGCGAGGGCGATTCCAAAGAGGGCAACGCCGTACCAGAAGAGCATGTAGTTGTCGCCGCGATAATAGCCGGCCATGGAGCGGAAGATGTGCCCAAAGCTCACCGCGAGAAAGAACGCCGACAGGAACGCCTCTTCCTTCCTGTAGAGCTTGAGAACAGAGAAGTACACGAGGATCACCGTCAGGACACCGAAGATAACCGGCGTGAGCCTGAAGGCGTTGAACAGGGAAACTCCAAAGGGACGGAGCAGCTTGTAAACGTAAGCCGGAGTCATCCAGAGACCGAGGGGATGAAAGGACTTTATCTGAAAGCCCCAGGGCCCAGTAGCGTAGGTGAAGAAGTTTACCCAACCATGAGTCTGAGCGTACTCTATGTAGGCGAGATGAAAGTAGGGGTCGTAGCCAAGGAGGTACCTGAAGCGCATTGGGATGAGACGGATGGCGGCCGCGACCAGGGTTATGAAAACCGCGGCGTAGCGTGGCGTTATCAAGTGGTCAACGATCGAGTGAAGGAAGTCAACGGTTTCCTCGCGCTTCATGGCAACCGTTATCAAATCACAACCATGATTTTAAGTTTTTTCTTCTCCCCTCTATTGTTAAAGTAGATCAAACCCTGAAACTAACACATGAGTTTTCACGTATCCTCCCATCGAACAGAGGTTGTCTTAAATGCCAGATTAACCCACGCATGCCAGATAACTCCTCGAAAACGAACCAAGACAAAGGACAGAACTGTAGGAATTCTAAAGAACGAACTCGAAGAGCACAGAAATAGATTCTAAACCAGCAACGAGTCCTTGAGAACCCCGAGAGTATCACTCCGTAAGGCCCGCCGATTTAGTGTCCTTGCCACCCTCACCCGTGACCCACCACCAGTAGAGGAAGACGTAGGCCACGAACATCAGGTCGCCGAGGTGCGAGTGGAAGAGCTCGAGGAAAGAG
>WAMH01000182.1 GCA_015522395.1 Thermococcus sp.
AAGAGGATTATCTCACCTTTGTAGCGGAGGGCTATCGCTGGCACGTTCCTCTCCTTAGTGGGCATTATGCCGCCGGTGCCCAGGAAGAACACCTCAGTCATGGTGGTGAGTTGGAGGGGGAGTTTAAAAACCCGCCCCTAAACCGTTAAATACCCCGGTGCGGTAGGTGACTTGAGGTGTTGATATGCAGGAGATACTGAAGGCCATCGAGGAGAAGGACTGCAAGAAGGTTGCGACCCTTCTGTACAACAAGGTTGACTCACTTGAGGACGAAGAGCTTAAAGAGGTCCTCGAGAAGGCCGAGAAGCTGGCCCTTGAGTGTGAAGACTTCGAACTTTACAAGCTCACCACTTACTACTTCCATGAACTGCTCGGGATAGACAAGATCCCGGAGTTCGAGAAGCTTGCAGAGGAGAAGGATACGTTTGAGGCGAAGTTTCAGCTGGCGGACCTCTACTACATGATCGGCGAGCTTGAGAAGAGCCTCGAGCTTTACAGGGCGCTCCTCGAGGAGGAAACCGCCAGGGGCAACCTCGAGCACGCCGGAAAGATATACTACAGCATGGCGATGATACACGAGGAACTGCAGGAGTACGACAAGGCCCTCCAGCTCATGGAGAAGGCGGAGGAAGCGTTCAGGAACCTCGGTGATGAGGATGAACTCCTGAGGGTCCAGATCCACCACGCCTACGTCAAGTTCGAAGCCGGGGAACCATACGAGGCCAAGGCGATGCTCGCGGGTCTCCTGTCCAAGATAATCGACAAGAGGGACCTGATCGTTGAAGTCCACCTCAGCTTTGAGGAGATATTCGAGGAGGATGAGAACTACGACGCTGCCCTGCAGGAATGCCTCTACGCCATGCTCTTCGCGAGAGGGACTGACTACGAAGATATAGCCTTCGGCTCACTCATGGACGTTCTCTGGCAGCTCTTCCTCGAAGACGACTTCGAGACGGTTTACCTCAACATCGACATGTTCTCAAGCGCGTTCCCCGACATGAAGGACTTCTTTGAGGCGGTCAAGGCGATAGCCCTCTACAAGGACGGCAAGATAGAGGAGGAAGAGGTGAGCAAGTACGTTGAGAAGGTCAAAGACCAGAGGCAGATAGACCTCCTCGAGCTTTTGGGGGAGGCGGAGCTTTAGCTCCCCTTTTCTTCATCGCATATCACGTTCTTGCTGGCGCACCTGTCCACTTCCAGCTGAACCGTCACGTGGGTTATCCCGTACTTTTTCAAAGCCTCTTCAACCCGGTCGATTATTCTTTGAGCATCGCTTATCGGCATGTCGTCAACTTCAACGTGGCACTCGAAGTGGATTTCCTTTTCCCCTATGCGCCACGCGTGGAAGTGGTGGGCGTTCTTAACGCCGGGGATGGATTCTATTTCGGCCTTTATTGCCTCGAGGTCAAGCTCCGGTGAGGCCTCCATGAGGACCTCAGCGCTCTCCTTCAGTATCTCGTAGCCCTCCCTCAGGATGTAGAGCGAAATCAGAACCGTCACGAGCGGGTCAACCCAGGTGACGTTCCACTTGATTATCAGGATTCCACCGATGACTACGGCTACCGAGGAGAGGGTGTCGCTCATGAGGTGCAGATAGGCGGAGCGGACGTTCATGCTCTCGTGTGCATGACCATGGAGGAGGAGAACGGAAACGAGGTTGGCGGCTAGGCCTATCAATGCGACCCCGAGCATCAGTGGGCCGTCTATTGGTTCAGGGTTTTTGAAGCGCCTGTATGCCTCAACCAGGAGGAAGAGGGAAACGCCAACGAGAACCGCGGAGTTTACGAAGGCAACGAGGATTTCAGCTCGCTTGTAGCCGAAGGTGTACTTCTCGTTGGCCTTTCTCTCGCCTATCCTTATCGCGAAGTAGCTCGCGAGTAAGCTCATGCTGTCGCTGAAGTTGTGGAGTGAGTCGCTTAGCAAAGCTAAACTCCCGGAGAGGATTCCGCCGATTACCTCTGCTATGGTGATAGTGAAGTTCAGGATAACGGAGATCACCATTCGTCCTTTAAGCTTGCCGTGGTGATGGTGATGATGTCCCATTCTTCACCCACCGATTCCAGGTGGAGCGAGGGACTTAAAAAGATTTTGAGCGCTAAGATTAGCATCTTAACGAAGCCCCTTTAACGCATTCTCAACCTTAATGGCATCATCAACGATGACCATCCTAACCCCCGCTGAATCTAAGATCATCTTGCCCTTCGGGCAGTCCGTCCTTGATATTATGGCGTTAACGCCGAGATTGACCAGGAAGAGGGCCACCCTCGAACCCGCGCCGTAAGGCTCCCGTTTGTAAGGGTTCTCGATAACCTTGACCCCCTTAACTTTCCCTTCCTCAAGCTCGACCAGTGTAAATGTCTCAGCCCTCACCAAGCTCTCGTGAACCTCGTCATCGAGACCGCCCTTTGAAGTAGGAACCGCGACCAGCGTTTTCACCACCGGCCGAAAATGAGTGAAAGGATTTTTAAGTGTAGTGCCAACCCACACTGGTGGTCCTATGGAGAGGCTTGAGTACAGGGCGGAACTCGATTGGGACGGCAACGTCGGGAGCTTCGCGAGGGTCAGGGAGTTCATGCTGAGAACCGATACAAACACCGACGGGAGCAACGAGGGGCCTCTACCGGCAGAATACCTGCTTACCGCGATAGGCGGCTGTCTGACGATAAACTGGGGGAGGCTCATAAAGAAGATGCGCCTCAACGTCGAGGAGATGAGGATAACGGTTGAAGGCTGGAGAAACCTCAAGGAACCCCAGCTCCAGGAGATAACCTACCGCGTGAGGATTGTGACGGATGCACCGGAGAAAAAGATACTCCGCATCAAAGAGCTGGCCGAGAAGTATGGCACGGTCTTCAACACCGTGGGGAAGGAGAAAATAAAGGGTGGGGTAGAGATAGTCAGACCTAAGTGAACCTCTTTTCCAGCACCTTCCTGTGGACGGCCACGCCGGCGAAGAAAAAAGCCATTCCGAAGAGAACCATCATCCCTAAGTCGGCCCAGAGCGGGAGGTAACCTTCCCCGAGCGAGTGTCTGAGCGCGTCGACGTAGTAAGTTAAAGGCGATATGTAGGAGACGAGCCTCCCGTAGGAGGGAAGGTTCTCCAGCGGAACGAAGATGCCGCTTATGAAGAGGAGCGAGAACTTCACGAGCGAGGTCAGCATCATAACGTCAGCGGGAACGTCGGTTGGCGGGTATGATGAGAGGAGTATCGTCATTGCCGAGAAGGTTCCGACCGCGAGGAGCGTTGCCGTAATGAAGATCCCCCATTCTAAGCCGAGCGAGAAGTAGAGCATCGCGGGAATCGCTATGGCGAAGGTTATGGCAAGGCCGAAGTAGAGCGAAGCCTGGAAGTCCCCGAGGAGGACAGTTGTGAGGGATACTGGGG
>WAMH01000183.1 GCA_015522395.1 Thermococcus sp.
GGCTTGGGGGAGCACTGGGTACGGGACTGGCCTACGCCGTGAGGAAGAACGCGAGGCTTATCATAACCTTCGATGCCGATGGGCAGCATCTGGTGAGCGACGCCCTCCGTGTTATGAGGCCTGTGGCCGAGGGAAAGGCCGACTTCGCGGTCGGATCCAGGTTGAAGGGGGACACGAGCGAGATGCCCTTCGTCAAGAAGTTTGGCAACTTCGTTCTTGACAGCATAACCGCGGTCTTCGCCAGGAAGTACGTAAGCGACAGCCAGAGCGGGCTCAGATGCTTCAGCGGGGAGTGTGCGTCGAAGATACGGATAACCTGCGACCGCTACGCCGTTTCCAGCGAGATAATAATTGAGGCCGTCAAAGCTGGTTGTAGAATCGTTGAGGTTCCAATAAAGGCCGTCTACACGGAGTACTCCATGAAAAAGGGGACGAACGTCCTGGAGGGTGTTAAAATAGCCATTAACCTGCTCTTTGATAAGCTGAGGTGATGAGTATGTACGCTGTTCAGTACATAGCAATAACCGTCGTTTTGGGGCTCATACTCTACGCCCTTG
Organism: Thermococcus sp.; assembly: GCA_015522395.1. GTDB lineage: Archaea > Methanobacteriota_B > Thermococci > Thermococcales > Thermococcaceae > Thermococcus. The sequence continues at coordinate 558 of WAMH01000183.1, forward strand.
GCAAGTACAGCAAGAGGGAGATGGAGTGGAGTGACCTTCTGTTCTGGGAGGTCCTCTTAGTGGTCCTACTGGTCATCTCGCTGTTCCCCATAGAGATCGCAACCTTCATCAAGAACCTTCTGGGCCTTGGAAGGGGCCTCGATGCGCTCTTCGTGGTGGCCATTGGAATGGCCTACATAATAATCTTCAAAGTTTACCTTGCCGTCGACAGAACGGAGCGCGAGATAACCGAGCTGACGCGGAAGGTGGCGATAGAGCTGGAGGAACTTAACGAGCGCCTCGAGAGAATAGAGAGGGAACTCGAAAGGCGGTGATCAACCTTCAAGCTCCCCAAAGAGCTCCTCAAGGAAGAGCCTGACGCGCTCCTTGGGCAGTTTGAACTGCCTTATCCTCACTATCCCCTTCTCCTGGGCCTCCTCAAGGAGTATCTCAGTTGCCTCGTTGGGGTACATCTCCTCGTAGACTATCTCCTTTATGCCGGCGTTTATGACGAGCTTGAAGCAGGTATCGCAGGGGAAGTGGGTAACGTACAGCGTTGCCCCCTCGAGGCTTATGCCCTTCCGTGCCGCCATCGCTATTACGTTCTGCTCCGCGTGAACGGCCCTGTGGCAGTGGCCGTCAACGATGAGGCAGCCGACGTCTATGCAGTGGTCCATTCCCCTCGGCGCCCCGTTGTAGCCCGTCGCCAGGATGTAGCCGTCCTTGACAGCCACCGCACCAACGCGCAGGCGCGGACATGTCGCCCTGAGCGAGACGAGCTTCGCTATTAGCATGAAGTACTCGTCCTTCGTTGGTCTGGTCCGCTTTATTCTCTCCGCCCTCTCCTCGTCCAGGATTATCTCAACGCCCATAGCCATCACTGGATGCGGTTCTTGAAGATGCCGCCACCGTTTATCTCGATGAGTATCCTGAGGACCCTCTCGTCGTAGGTCGGGTGGGTCTCGATTATCGACGTCCTCTGCTTCCTCTCTATTTCCGGTTCTATGTTGGGGAGGGCGTTCGACCTCATTCCAACGCGCAGGTCCTCGTAGTATTTTAGCTCTTCAAGTGCCCGTTTGAGGCTCATAGGTGTCTCTAGAAGTCTCAGGGCGGTTTCATCCGCGAGGAACTCCCTTTCCTTGTGGAATCTAGCCCAGGCCAGCTCGTAGAGACAGGCCATTGTTAGCGCTGAGACAGCAACCGAGAGGCTCCTGCCTGTGAGCACCACAACGGCAGTTAAAACCAGCGTGAGGTACCTTCCGTAGGCCAGTACCGGGAAGGTTTTTGTGTCCCCGTTCTTTATGTGTCCGAGCTCGTGTGCCGCAACCGCAAGACTCTCCTCCCGGTCCAGAACCTCAAAGAGGCCGAGGGAGAGCACCACGGTGTCCTTGAAGGAATAAGCGAGGGGCACGTACTCGTCGAGGAGGAGTACCCTCGGCATCTTGAGCCCGGCCTTTCTTGCCATCGTTGCTATGCCGTCGTAGAGCCAGGGCATATCCTCCCTGCTGAGAGGGATGTACCTGCCATTGGCCCCCCGGAGGGAGAGAAACGAATAGAACATGAGGACGATCAGGGCTATCGCCGCCAGTACAACGGGCCCCACGTGGGATAGGGCAAGACCAATAAGCACGGCCTCTGTTAGCAGTATGATGAGTAGCATCGCCATCACTTCTTCATCTTGGAGATGTAGGCGTATGTGGCCTCTCTGAAGTTGCTCATGAGGGCGTCAAGGATACTCTTGACGACCTTCTCCTCAAACTCCTCCCGTGTTGAGGTTATGCTGTAGACGTACCTCATACCACCCCTTCCCGTCTCGACGCTCCTCTTGAGCAGCCCACGCTCGCAGAGCCTGTTCATTAGTATACTCACCGTGGAGCGCCTGATCTCTGGGTGCCTCTCCCTGATCCACTCGTAGACCTGCCCGGCGGTTGCCACCTTGACCTTCCACATGTGTTCCATTATCTCGGCTTCCAGCGGGGGTAGAACGGCCTTCATGCCCTCCTCTGTGAGCTTGAACTCGTGGGGTTTCATAGCTACCACCGTCCCTCGGGGAAGGTAGTGCCAAACTCCTAAAAAGTTTTGCGTTGGGAATTAGGTTTTTAAATCTAGGGGGGAAGTACTAACGGGTGTGGGCCGGTGGCTTAGCATGGACAGAGCGTCGGCCTCCGGAGCCGAAGGTCGCGGGTTCGAATCCCGCCCGGCCCGCCAGCTTTTCTGTCGTGAAAAAGAGACCCCTTTGAGAGCGCATCATCATAAGGCGCTCCCTCCCAAGCTTGTTGAATAGTTGAGAGAGGTTGAAGCCTTCTTCCCGCAAACCCGCGACAACCTCTTCATCAAGGTAGACATGAACTCTAACCTTCTTGCTTTTTCGGGCTTTTTGGGCCGTGTGAGAGCCCCTATTTTTGTGGGCCTTTTTGGGCATATTGTCCCACCGCGTGGGATATCAACTCCGCGGGTTATTAGGACTGCGGTCATGAGGATCACCTTGGAAGTTTCTTCAGAATCTCCTCGGCTTTTTGTTGTTGGGTGTAGTAGAGGATATAGT
>WAMH01000184.1 GCA_015522395.1 Thermococcus sp.
CCCTTGGCCTTCGCTACCTCCTCGGCGTCCTCGTTCACCTTAACGTTGAAGCCGAGGACGACGCCGTACTTCTCCTCCTCGTCCTTAACGCTCAATGCCTCCATCACGTCGGTCTTGCTGATGTTCCCGACGTCGGCCTTCCTTATTGGGATGTTCTTCTCGCCAAGCTCCTTGCTCAGGGCCTCAAGCGAGCCGAGGGTGTCGGCCTTGACGATGACGCCGACCTTTCCGGTGCTTATGACGACGCTCTGTATCTGGCTCAGAATTTCCTGCCTCGCTTTCTCGATTTCTTCCTCCGAGCGGGCGGCTATGACGGGTGAACCCGCTAAGGCCTCTTCGAGACCTGGCGCGGCTATCTTTATACCCGCGGCTGCAACGACCTCGTCGACCTGGTCGAAGCGGAACCTCGGGTCGCGTATCTCGTCGAGGGGCTTGGGCTTGAGCAGGGCGCGAATCTTGGTAACTATTGCCTTGTCTTTACCGCCCACCACTATTGTGTCGTCCTTCCTCAGCGTTCCATCATAGATGATGACGTCTATGGTGGTTCCCAATCCAAGTTCCTCACGAACCTCAAGGATTGTGCCCCTCGCCGGCCCTTCAACCTCGATTTTGAGCTTTTCCTCAAGGTACTTCTGGGAAAGGCCGGCTATAAGCACGAGAAGCTCGGGGACTCCAATGCCGTATTTAGCTGAAATCGGGACTATCGCAAGCTCGCGCGTGAAGTTCTGAACCCTGTCAAACCTGTTCGCCTGGAAGCCCATCTCGTAAAAATTCCCTATCAGCTCCCAGAGCTTGGTTTCAAGCTCCTGAACTGCCCTCTGGTCCTGCTTCTTGATGTTGACCAGGAAAGGCTCATCTTCCTCGACCTTCCAGCCCTTTATCCTGTCTATCTTGTTGGCGGCGACGATGAAGGGCGTCCTGTTCTTCCTGAGTATCTCGATGCTCTCTATCGTCTGCGGCTGAAAGCCCTCGTTGATGTCCACTATGAGAACGGCCAGGTCCGCTAGACTTCCTCCGCGGGCGCGCAGGCTCGTGAAGGCCTCGTGGCCGGGGGTATCTATGAAGAGCAGTCCGGGGAGCTTTATCTCACCCTTCCAGAGCTTGATGAGCGGGCCAGCCAAGGTTCTGACGGTCTCTATCGGAACCTCGGTAGCGCCGATGTGCTGGGTTATTCCACCTGCCTCTTTGGCTGCAACCTTCGTGCGTCTGATTCTGTCGAGGAGCGTGGTGTTGTGAACCAATATGCCGTTGGCCACGAAGTTGTGGGTCTCAGTTGTTAGGTCGTAGACGTAGCCGTCGTATTCCTCTTCCTCGATAGCTTCAACCGGGATGAAAACGAAGTTCTCGGCTATGTTGCGGAGGTAATTCACGTCTCTGGAGTCAAACTCTCTGTTGCGCCACACTTCGAGGAGTTCCCTTCCGAGTTCCGTCAGCTTTCCGTCCTTGATCAGGCCGTCCTTTTCAAGGGCCTTCAAATAGTTGTGGTCCTTTGAGCGGCCTTCGAGAACGGCCAGCTTGCGTGGGAGGGTTGGCGAACCTTTCTCTATGGCATTGAGAATTCTTATTAGTGTCTCGTAGCTGGGTGCTTCTTCACCCTCGTACTTTCCGTAGAATGGTACGAATGAGTTAAGCTCCGTCCTTGTGAACCCAAAGAGCAGCCTGAGCCTTTTGAGTTCCTCGAATATTGGATACGGCTCGCTCTTTTTGCTCTTTTCTACGACGCGTTTAAGTCTCTGAGCCTTCTCCTTCACTGTAAAGCTGACGTGCTTCTCGAAGGCCATGAGGTTTCTCCTTCCAGAAATTACGAGGGTCGTATACTCAGAGCGATATATCTTTGAAATGATGCCGTAGCGAAGGAGAACCAGCGAGAGGTCTTCAAGAAACTGCCTTGAGGCGCTCGTAATCTCTACCCTTGCGTCCTTAGGGTTAACGTACCCGTCTGTGTCAAAGTATCCCCTGAGGAATTCAGCCGCGTACTCCTTCGGCGCCATGAAGAGGACGTTGGGAACCCTTATTCTGTGGGCCTTCTTCTCCTCGGGGAATTCAAAGAGATGCCGGAGAAGGCGCAGAAGGGCGTTTTTGCCCCTCCTTATCTCGATTTCCCAGGAGGTTTTCCTCTTGACGCGCCTAAGCTCAACACCGAGGTTCTCAATTTTCCTCAGTTTTTCAAAGATCTCAACGTCGTTGTTGGCTATCTTGTCTTGGCTGCCGTCCCCAAACATCACTCCCGCGAAGTAGAAGAGGGCCTTCCATTCCTCCTCAGTTTTAGGGAGCTTTACGTAGTGTAGAGGCTTCCCGGAGCGGTGAATTCTCGGCGTGAAAGCTATTTTCTCAACGTGTTCCCATCCAACCTTCCCAATGTCCTCGGCGCGGAATACGTTTCTTCCCACTTTGTATGCTTTTTCACCCTTGAAAAGTCCTTCTGCCTTCTTCAGGCCTTCCTTATTGAGCTTTGCCATGAGCCACTCGTTTGAGATCTTTGAGATGACGTGGGACACAAAGACTTTCTTATCCTCGTTTCCGTGGATGAACCTCGGAACTGCAACGTAATCCCCTGGCTTGAGCTGGTCTGCCCTCATCCATCCCCTCGTGGTTAAAAACGGGTGCTCGGGGGTCACACCAATGCTGTGCCAGTTTTTGAGCCTAACCCTTACAATTTTGCCCCTATGCCGCAGCTTCCAGACGTATGGACTCTCAAGTAGAGAGAGCCTTCCATCGCCAGTAGATGCTATAACGGCCTTCTTCAGGAGCCTTATCTCTTTCTCGCTGTCTTTCTCAATGACTTCCTTACCTCTCTCAAAGAGTTCCCTCAGTGTTAGGACTCCTCCATCTGGGAGAATGACTCTCTCATCTGGCAGGAGGCACTTGCCGTGATCTACATGTCCGAGAACCGCGATTATGGGCTGCCTAATCTTCTTCGTCATTTCCCTCACCTCTGACCCTAACTCAGGCGGGGGCTTTTAAAGGGTTCGGCGCAAGAATTAAAAGCCACGATAGTAATTCCGCTCGGTGGTTGGATGATAGGGTTAGCTATTGGAACTGCCCTTGGAATCGTATCCGCTTTAATCTACGGCAGGTTCAAAGGAAGGAGCGGCGAGCTGACGATGGCCGCGATGGGAATCCCGGTGTTTACCTACCTGGCCTCCATGGGTGTTTACGGTGGGTGGAACTCCATTGGTGAGGTCTTCTTCAGCACTCCGCTCGGGGATTTCACGCCGAACGAACTCATTGGCCTCGAAACGTTTCTCGCCACCTTCGTTGCATTCCTGTACGTCTGGATTCGCTCCAAGGAGTCTTTAACGATAGACGAACTGGCCGGAACTTCGCTCTCGGTGGGTTACGCCTTAGTGGCCGGGGTCGGACTTGCCGCAAGCGGGGGCTTGCTCCCCTTTCTTCTCGGCCTCATTCTCGTTGCGGGCTTTGGCTTCCTCTCCTACAGGAATCCGCTGAGGTCACTCAAAGCTGTCCCCTGCGGGGAAGCCTTGAGGGCCTTAACCAAGGACAGGGAACTTGACTGCCTGACGGATAACGTGAGCTACGGGGTTTACAGGAGCAGGAACACGCTGGTTGTCGGTGGGAAATTCGTTAAAGAGTTCCCGCGCTGGAAGGAGGTCGTTGGGTGCCTCTTGAGAGTCCCCTACACGGAGAGGTGGCAGAAAATCCTCGGTTATGGTTCTTCCTTTCTTATGGTTGCCGTGGGATTTGTCCTTTCTCCGGGCCTCCTTGCCATTGCGGTGTTGTACGCTCTTGCCTTTGTTATGATGATGGGAACGGCGGTGTATCTTGTCAGAAGAACAAAGAGACGCATCCCAGAGGACTGCAGGGATGTAATGGAAGAGTACGCGAAGTTTTACAGGAAGAAGGCAAAGGAGAGAGACAAAAGGGCAATAGTGGTGAATTAACGCTCCAGGCAGTCCATCTCGTCTATGTATTCTTTCTTTGCCCTCGCATGGGTGTGATAGAACCAGTCCGAAGCTTTACAGTACTCAAAAAGTTCCTCTGGCTTGAAGTACAGGTTTATCTCCCTCTCAGCGCTTTCGGGGCTGTCTGAGGCGTGGATGACGTTGTATATTGAATCGCCTATGTCGAGGCCGTAGTCGCCGCGTATGCTTCCGGGTTCAGCATCCTTCGGGTCTGTAGCTCCCGCCATCTTCCTGACGACGCTTATAGCGTAGCGCCCTTCAACCACCATGACGACGCTCGGTGCCTTGGTGATATAGTCGATAAGCCCCTCGAAGAATGGCTTGCCCCTGTGCTCCTCGTAGTGCTTCTCCGCCAACTCGCGCGTTATCCATATCATCTTCATCCCGACGATTTTGAGGCCCTTCTTCTCGAACCGGGATATTATTTCACCCATAAGGCCCCTTACAACCGCGTCCGGTTTCAGAATAACGAGGGTTCTTTCAATCTGTCTATCTGCCATCGGCAACACCGGGTGTAATTAGGAGGTGGTGTTAATAGGTTTTTTGGAAGTCTGCCTAGAAGGTTAGTCAGAAACGCGGGGATGTAATAAGAAAAAGACAAAGTGAGAAAAAAGAACTCTCAGCCGACCTTAACGTACCACGTGAGGGATGTGCCCTCCTGATGGACATCTGTGGGGGTAGCCCGTTCATTGTCTGAGAACTCTGCTGAAAGACTAACCCTGACAACAGCATGCCATCTTCCATCATGGAGAACATTTTCTTGAACTTCCCCACTGGAGGCAACCATGATCCCTACTGTATGTTCAGATGTTTCAGTATATAACCCATCCGTCCCCAAGGTATCTATTGTCCACATTGCTGGAGGGTCTATTGCGTCCCCATAGACTTTGTAACCCCCAACTGCCAAGGGGTACGAAATTGGTCCGATGTTTATGGGTATAGTTTGATAATTATTGATGATCCCAACAGGACCCATATCATCCAAATGCCCATGGAGAGCTGGTTCAATACCCCAATCATGAGTTATCACAATTTTCCTTACCCTGTAGTTACCATATCCGCTGATGCCTTGCCTTTTCAACAGAATCCCTGGAGTTACCCTATATATACCGTGACCGCTACGGTCTTTAGTGCAGGCGAAAGTTTCTGTCTGAGGATTGTTGTCGTTCCACAGCCCCCACATATAGAATTCGGCGTAAAGTTTACCATAGGGTGGATCATCGTACCTCAGTTCTTGTCTCCCAAAGTTGTGCCAGTACGGCGAACTCTCGCCGCTGTAAACC
>WAMH01000185.1 GCA_015522395.1 Thermococcus sp.
ATGGAAAGAGGTGATTTGGGTGAAAATCTGGCTGTTTGTGAGAACGACTTTTATGATCGCCCTGCTGACCGGCCTGCTGATGGCCGTGGGTTATCTCCTCGGCGGGGCAAGATGGATGACTTACATGTTCTGGTTCGCGGTCGGACTAAGCTTCGTAACCTTCTGGTATAGCGACCAGCTCGTCATCAAGATGATGAAGGCTAGAGTCGTTGGCAGGGAAGAGGCTCCGCAGCTCTATGCGATAGTGGAGAGGCTCTCCAAGCGGGCCGGCCTTCCCATGCCGAAGGTCGCGATAATAGACGATCCAACACCCAACGCTTTCGCCACCGGCAGGAACCCCAAGCACGCCCTCGTCACGGTAACCACCGGAATCCTGGAGCTCCTCAACGAGGACGAGCTTGAGGGTGTTCTTGGTCACGAACTGACGCACATCAAGAACCATGACATACTCGTTGGAACCATCGCAGGTGCTTTGGCAGGGGCCGTTATATACATCTCCTACTTCGCCAAGTACCTGGCGGTTTTCAAGGCGATATTCGGCGACCTCAGCCTCGATCGCCTGTTCTACGCACTCCTCATAGCCATCACCGCACCAATAGCGGCTGTAATAATCCGCTCGGCCATAAGCCGGAGAAGGGAATTTGCGGCTGACGAAGGGGGTGCGAGACTCAGCGGCAAGCCCTGGGCGCTCGCGAGTGCGCTGTTAAAGCTCGATGAGGCCATCAAGAAGCTCCAGGAGGAACAGAAGGCGAAGAAATCCAGACAAAAACCCTTGGGAAATCCCGGACTGGCGCACCTCTTCATAGTAAACCACTTCGAGGGCGACAGGGTTTCAAAGCTCTTTGCAACTCACCCTCCAACCGAAGCTAGAATAGAGCACCTCCGGGAGATAGCGAAGGAAATGGGCGTCGAGTTTCCCTATTGATTTTTCCATCTTACAGAGACACGCTTCTTGTCATCGCGCCGTCTATGACAACCGTCGAGCCGAGCATGTACTCGGCTTCATCGCTAAGGAGAAACGCTATCAGCGAGCCGAGTTCGCTCCATTTTCCGGTTCTGTGGAGTGGCGTTCTCGATAGCACCTCCCTTTCCCAGACCCTCTCAAAAGGTTCTCGCCTCTCCTCGGCGAGTTTTCTCAGGTTCTCCCTAGCTCCCGGGGTATCGAAACTCCCGAGCAGAACGCTGTGGGCCCGTATTCCGTACTTTCCATAGGTTCTCGAAACGCTCTTCGCAAGCTGGACGAGTCCCGCCCTTGTAACGTCCGCCAGAGCCAGCGGCGGCATCGGTTCCTTGATTGAGACGGAGTTGAGGTAAACGAGAACACCCCTCCTCTTCCTTTCCAGCCAAGCCTGAACGAGGAGGGTCGTGAGGTAGCCCGGGGCAACCGTGTGAAGTTTCGAGGCGTTTTCCCAGTCACAGTACCCCGCCTCGTGAAGAAGACAGGGCTCGCACCTCACGTTTCCGGCATTCCAGACGAGTGCATCAACGCCCCCGAGCAGTTCCCAGCCCTCCTTTACGAGGTTCTCGAGGTCTCTCTGACTGAACAGGTTCGCCCTGACCCCATAGACTTCCCCGTAGCTCGAGAGCTCGTCGAGTGCCTTCCGGAGGTTTTCCCCGTTTCTTGAGCTTATAACGACCCTTGCGTTCCGTTTTAAAAGCTCCCTAGCGACGTTGAAGCCTATTCCCCTAGATGAGGCCGTTACAAGGACCCTCAGACCTTCTAGGTCGATTCTAACGCCCATGTCCATCCGTTCTCCCGAGAAAATAATAAGCTTGTGGTTGACTGAACTGCAAGAAAAGCCCCTAACTTCAATGTCCTTTTGTCACTTTGACAGTCTTGCATCCAAAACCCTATTAAAATGAAAAACATTCGATTTAAACGGTATTTTCTAGAAGACTTGGGGGTGATGGGATGAAGTTCTACATCTGCAGGGAAAAGGGCAAGCCAAAGCCCTTCAGGATAGCGATCATCGGTGCCGGCCCGGCTGGATTAACGGCCGCTGGCTACCTCGCCTGCAGGGGTTACGAGGTTCACGTCTACGAGAAGATGCCGGAAGGTGGCGGAATGGTGGCCTTCGCGATTCCGGAGGTGAGAATCCCGATAAAGGCCGTCAGAGAAGGCATCAAAGACCTCGAAAGGCTCGGAGTCAACTTCCACTTCAGGACGAAGGTGGTCTACGATTCACCCAGAGAGCTGGGCGATGAGTGGGCCGGGCACTTCGTTTCCCTTGAGAGGCTCCTGAACGAGTTCGATGCAATACTCATAGCCACCGGTGCCTGGAAGCCGAGGAAGCTCAAGGTTCCGGGCGTTGAACTACCGGGCGTTTACGATGCCCTAACGCTGCTCCACCACATAAAGATGGCCAGGATAGGCTACTACTCCTGGGAGGGGATTCCCGACCTCAAGGGGAAGCACGTTGTAATCATCGGGGCCGGTTACACAGCGGTGGACGTTGCAATCGAGTCGAGGCTTCTCGGGGCTGAGAAGGCCACGATGGTCTACCGCCGTTCCCTCGAGAACAGCTACGCCAAGGCGGAGATTAAAAAGCTTATCAGCGAGGGGCTTGAGTTCATAGAGCACGCCACTCCCGTCAAAATATTGGGTAAGGAAAAGGCCCAGGGAGTCGAGTTCGCGAGGACAAAAATAGTTGAGGGAAGCGTTGTAACAACCGATGAGCGCTTTGTTATCGACGCGGACGTAGTTGCCTACGCAATCGGCCAGCTTCCGACGAGCCCAATCAGGGAAGTAGTCTGTGCAAACGAGAAGATACTGAAGGAGGCGGGGGTATTCTTCGCCGGCGATGTGGTTGCACCGAGAAACATCGGCACGGCGATGAGGGAAGGAAAGGCAAGGGCCAGGGAAATCGAGGAGTGGCTCCTCAGCAGAGCTCCAAGGAAGGTCTTCCCAGTTCCGGTAACGGCGAGGCTTATAGGTTCCGTCCTCAACGGGAAGTGCTGACTTGATAGACCAGTCTCTAAAGGTTAGGTTTTTATTTTCAATGTTACAACAGACATCGAAATGGAGGTGGAAACCATGGAGGAAATTGACTTCCAGGCGGCCGCGGAACTCCTCTCAGTGACCTCCGAGTGGATTGGAGACGGAAGGACCAGAACAAGGATAGGTGGAATGGACATCGAGGTGGACAACCCTCTGGCCGTTTCACCGGTTGGGGCGCCCGAGAACGTGACTTGGCCGGAGCAGTTGCTCCCGGCGGCACTTGCGGCGTGCTTCATAACGACGATGAGCAGTATAAGCGAGAGGCTCAGGATGCACCCGAAGAGGATAAGGGTCACGGTGAAGCCGCTCCTGGCGAGGGACAGCGACGGTGGTTTCAAGTTTGAGAAGATGCTCATCACGGTGGAGCTCTCCCTTCCAAAGGACGAGGTCAAAAAGGCCGAAAGGCTTGTGGAGCTCACCCACAGCTACTGCCTCATCAGCAAGGCCCTGAAGGGCAACGTGGAAGAGGTCATTGAGACGAAGGTGAACGGGGTTTAGTCACGCAGGGCACAGGTTTATAACTCCTCTCCCCAATTTTCAACCATGACCGAGCCAAAAGACATCGTCCTTAAGGAGAGCGAAGAGGTTGAGGGCATTCCAGTAGAGGGCCCGTGGCTTGATGAGGTTTCGAGCCTCGAAGAGGTTCTCAATTATTACGAAAGGATAGGCTTTCAGGCGACTCACCTTGGAAAAGCAATAGAAATCTGGAAAAAGGTCGAGAAGAGACGCGCTGAGGGAAAAGAAGTAAGGGTCTTTCTCGGCTACACATCGAACATAATCTCCTCCGGCCTGCGTGAGCTGATAGCGTGGCTCGTCAAGAAGGGCAAGGTTGACGTTATAGTAACCACCGCAGGGGGAATCGAGGAGGACTTCATAAAGGCCCTTAAACCCTTCATCCTCGGAGACTGGAAGGTGAACGACGCCGAGATGCGCGAGAAGGGCATCAACAGGATAGGCAACATATTCGTGCCCAACGACAGATATATTGAATTCGAGAAGTACATGATTCCATTCTTTGAGAGAATCCTCGAGATGGAGAGGGAGCGCGGAAAACCCCTGACGGCGAGCGAGTTCATCTACGAGCTTGGCAGATACATGGACGAGAAGCTTGGGAAGGAGAAGGAGCACTCTATACTCTACTGGGCCTACAAGCGGAACGTCCCGATATTCTGTCCTGCAATAACAGACGGCTCCATCGGCGACATGCTCTACTTCTTCAAGGAGGAGCGCGGAGACAGGGAGCTCATTATAGACATCGCCAACGACATAGTTAAGCTCAACAACTTAGCGGTTACGGCAAAGGAGACGGCCTCGATAATCCTCGGCGGTTCCCTGCCGAAGCACGCGATAATCA